>DVJK01000146.1 GCA_018716795.1 Candidatus Scatomorpha merdipullorum
CGCAAAAAGGACCGGTCCGAGGACCGGTCCTTTTTCTGCGCTGAAACGCGCGGGTGTTTCGAGCCTATCTTTATACCTTTGCGAACCAGTTCACGAACTTGTTGAAGCTCACGGGGAACTGGGCGACGAGCTCGGATTCGAATTCGTCGTAGTCGGGCTGGCGCAGGCCGGTCGGGGCGTCCTCATAGGAGCCTATGCCGTACTCGGCGAGGCAGTCGTGATAGCTCATCTCGTCGGCGCCGACGAAGTAGACGAGGTGGTAGCCGGTGTAGTTGGCGGCCTCGACGTAGACAATCGTGCTGTCGCCGGGCTGGCGGGCGGAGTCGAAAATCCACTCGTCTATCTCGGGCACCATCTGGTGGCGGGCGACGTGCTCATAGAGGCCGCCCTCGGAGCTGTACACGCTCGAGCCGTTGGAGCCGGAGTCCTCGCTGTTGGTGTTGGCGAGGCTTATGAAGCTCTCCTCGGTCTCGCCGTCCTCGACCCACTGGTCGTAAATCTCGTTAATCTCGTCCTCGGCGGCCTGACGCTCCTCCTCGCTAATCTCGCCGTCCTCGTCGGCGTCGGTGACGTTGATGAGGATGTGGCGGAAGGCCACGCCGTTATAGCCGGTGTTGTCGTCGCGGGAGTGGAAGAGCAGGACGTAGTAGCCCGTGCCCTCGCTCTCAACGACGGCGACGTCGCCCTCGGCGCGCGCGTCGTCGCGCACCCAGTCGGAGACGCCCTCGATGAAGTTGCTGCCGACGGAGTAGCCGAAGACGCTCTCATACTCGGTTATCTCGGCGTCCTCGACCTCGGCGGAGACGGTCTCGGCGAAGTCGGCGCCGCCCTCGACGGCCTCGGCAATGGCGTTCGCGGTCTCCTCGGCCTCGGCCATGGTCTCGTCGGTGACCTCCTCAGTGGTCTCCTCGCTCTCCTCGCCGGTCTCCTCGTCGGTGACGGTCTCGGTGACCTCGACCTTCTCGGCGCTCACGAGGTAGTAGTCAAAGGTGAAGGCGTCGAAGTCATCGGCGTTCTCGTCGTAATAGCTGTCGAGCTCCTCGCGGCTGTACTCAAAGCCCTCAAAGACGTCGGTGGAGTAGGCCTCCGCGATGTAGGCGCGGCCGAGCAGCTCGCGCACGAGCCCGGCGTCCACGCCCTTGCCGTAGACGACGGCGCAGTACCCGTCCGCGCCGCGCAGGTTGTTGAGGCTGGCCATGGTCTCAAAGGCGGAGATGGTCTCGTCAATCTCGGCGGAGTCCTCCTCGGAGAGGGTGTAGCCCTCCTTGACGGCGGCGTCCCACAGGGCGGTTATCTGCACCATATTGTCCATGGCGACGGCTTTGAAGTAGTCCGCCCAGGTGGCGTCCTCGCTGAGGCTGTCGCCGCTCATGCTCTCGGGCACGCTCTGGCCGAGCATACCCAGCATGGAGGCGGAGCTCTCCGTGAAGGGCTGGTCCTCCGCGGGCGTGTTCGTGTCGAACTGGAACAGGCTCAGATAGGAGCTGTACTGGTTCGTGAAGCCGTTGTAGGCGGTGTTGTAGTAATACTGATACTCGGCGTTCGTGAACTCATAGTCGCCGATGGTCAGGGCGGTCGTGCCGGTGTACAGCAGGCTGGAGTTGAGGACGAGGATAACGACGATGAACAGCGCGACTATCACGCCGACTGTCGTCCAGGTCCTGCGCTCCTTGCGGGCCTTCTGCTCCGCCTCGCGCTGGGCCAGAGTCTTGGGGCTGGTACCGGCCTCACGCTCGGCCTGACGCCGCTTCTTGTCCTGAGATGCGCTCATGGGTATTTCATCCTTCCGTAATGCGGCGCTGGGCCGCTTTTTTACAAGCCTAGGTATTATAACGCAAATTCCACGGCGTTTCAAGGCTAATATGTAAATTGTTGATTTTGACAGCCGCCCGTGTTAAAATGGGGTATCATTGCGCGGAGGTGGCGGCGTTGCGGAACTTATCCCGGCGGACTGAGGCGGCCTGCGCCGCGGCCTTATTCGCGCTGGGCTTTGCCCTGCGGCTCGCGGCGCTCGCGGCGCTGCCCGCCGGGCTCAACCAGGACGAGGCGAGCGCGCTTTACGACGCCTGGGCCATACTCAATTACGGCGTCGACCGCAATATGAACGCCCTGCCCGTGCTGCTCGTAAGCTGGGGCAGCGGGCAGAACGCGCTGCTGAGCTATCTCGCCATGCCCTTTATCGCCCTGCTCGGCCCCACGGTCTGGGCGCTGCGCCTGCCGATGGCGCTCTCCGGCTGTCTGACGCTCGCGCTCTTCTGGGCCCTTGCCCGGCGGGCGAGAGGGCCGGTCTTCGCGCTCTGGGCGCTGGGCTTCCTCGCGCTCTGCCCCTGGCACGTCATGGCCGTGCGCTGGGGTTTGGAGTCGAACCTCCTGCCCGCGATGCTCATGGGCGGCGTATACTTCGCGGCGCTCAGCGAAAAGCGGCCCTGGGCGCTGCTCGGCGCGGGCGTATTCTTCGGCCTCGCGCCCTACGCCTACGGCACGGCCTTTTTCATCCTGCCTCCGCTGCTGCTCTTCTGCGTATGGCAGCTGAGGAAGTCGCTGCGGCCCCTCCCCTTCCTCGCGGGGCTCGGGATTTTCCTCGCCCTCGTCCTCCCCATCGCGCTCTGCCAGCTGCGGAACGCGCTCGGCCTCCCCTCCGCGAGCTTCCTCGGCTTCACCCTGCCTGAGCTCACGGCGACGCGGCAGAGCGCGACAAGCGTCTTCGGGACCGGCCTCGCCGGGCTTTGGGACAACATAAGGGCCCTCGCGCGGCTGCTTATAACGCAGTCGGACGGCCTGCCCTGGAACAGCGCTCCCCGGGGCGGGATTTTGTACGCCTTTGGCCTGCCGCTCGCCCTCTGGGGCCTTGCCCGTTCGCTGAGGACGAGGGGCCGCGGCGCGGCGGAGGGCATAATGCTCGCCTGGCTCTTCTCGGCGCTGGCCTGCTCGGCGCTCATCACGGTGAATATAAACCGCGTGAACTTCCTCTGGCTTCCGCTCGCATACTTCGCGGCGCTGGGGCTCGACGCGCTCGGCGCCCTCGCGGGAAGGCTTTGGCCCGCGCTTCCGGCGGCGCTTCTCGCCTGCTTCGCGGCCTTCTTCACGAGCTATTGCCTGAGCCTCGGCGGCGCTGGGAACGTCAATTTCTTCCCCGGGCTCGGCGAGGCGATAGAGTATGTCTCCGCCCGTGAGCCGGAGAGCGCCTATATAACGGACTGGGTGAATTCGCCCTACATCTTCGCGCTGCTGTACACGGAGACGCCGCCGGAGGAATTCGCCGCCACGGTCGAATACACGAACCCGGACGGGGCCTTCCGCAATGTCGAGGGCTTCGCGAACTGGCGCTTCGGCCCGGCGGAGGAGGCCGAGGGCGGGCTCGCCATAGTCCATGTCAGCGAAATACAAAACCGCGAGGCCGAGGCCGTCTTCGGCGGCTGCGCGGTAATAATACCCGAAAGCAAGTGATAACAATGTCAATAGAAAACCTGCGCCTCGCCGTGCTCATTGACGGCGACAACGCGCCGCGCGACTGCCTCAAGGGCATCATGGAGGAGATTGCGATATACGGCACGCCCATGATAAAGCGCATATACGGCGACTGGGCCAGCCACGGCCTCTCCACCTGGAAGAACACGCTCCTTGAGAACGCCGTCACGCCCAAGCAGCAGTTCGCGTACACCACGGGCAAGAACGCCACGGACAGCGCGATGATAATCGACGCGATGGACATACTGTACACCGGCAAGGCCGACGGCTTCGTCCTCGTGAGCTCGGACAGCGACTTCACGCCGCTCGCCATACGCCTGCGCGAGAGCGGGATGTACGTCATCGGTATCGGCGAGGAGAAGACGCCCAAGGCCTTCGTCCAGGCCTGCGACAAGTTCATCCGCGTCGAGGTCATACGCGACAAGTATAAGAAGCCGGCCAAGGCCGCCGCGAAGAAGACGGCCTCCGCGCGCAAGACCGCCTCGTCCAAGGCCGCCGACAAGGCTCCCGCCAAGGCCGCGGCGAAGAAGTCCGCCGCCCCGGCCCCTGCCGCGCCGGAGAAGCCGCCCGTGCCCGAGGATATCATAAGCCTCATCGCCGACTCCGTGGCCGACCTCGCCGACGACGACGGCTGGATAGACATGTCGAACCTCGGCAACCTCATCATAAAAAAGCAGCCCGACTTCGATCCGCGCACCTACGGCTTCGGCAAGCTCTCCAACATGCTCAAGAACCTCGACCGCTTCGAGCTCCAGGTCAGGGAGACCTCGGATCCGAACGTGAGGCCGATGTACGTGAGAGACGTCGAGGCGTAAAGACGCCGCGAAACGCAAAAAATGACCGGTCTGAATGACCGGTCATTTTCGTTTTTTACGGCGCGGGCCGTCAGAACAGGTTCACGACCTTATCCCAGAGGTCGCCGAAGAAGCCCTGTTCCTCCTCGGCGGGAGGCGCAGGCTCCTCCTCCGCCTCGGGCGCGGCTATGCCCTCGGTGGAGAGGACGAACTGCACCGCGGCGGTGTCCTCGTTCTCCTCGGAGAGGAAGCTGACGGGGCCGCTCTCCTCTTCCTCCTCGTCGCCCGTGCCGAGCAGGGCGTCCACCATGTCGGGGATGGCCTGCGTCTCGCTGTTGAGGGCGTACATGCCGGAGGCGTAGGTGCCCAGGCCCTCGGCGACGGCGGCGACTCCCTCGAGGTAGAGCCCGAGGCCCTCGTTGAACTCGCCGTAGTTGTCCGCGAGCAGGACCATGCCCTCCTGCAGCTCGGTGACGGCGTCGAGGTCGAAGTCAGTCAGGCCCTCCATGCTGTCGGCCATTTCCATGCCCGCGAGGATGAGCTGGTCGCCCATCTCGCAGAGTATGCCGGATATCATGCCGAGGCACTGATTGAGGAAGTCGAGCATGTCGACCATGTACCAGAACTTCTCGAGCGCCGAGGCGTCCTCGTCCGGAGCCGCGGGCATGTTCGCCATCATATCCTCCAGGCTGCCGAAATCGCCGAGGTCAAAGTCGCCGAAGCCGCTGCTGGAGGACGAGCTCATGAGCTGAACGTCCGCGCCGCCCTCCTGCGTAACTGCAGTATCCGCCGTAGGCTCAGGCTGCTCGTTCGTCTCCTGCTCTGGCTCGACGCTCGGCTCGGGCACGGCGGGCTCGGTGGATTCGGTGGGCTCGGTGGGCTCGGTGGATTCGGCCGGGGTGCTCGGAGGCGGTGTTTCCTCATCGTCGTCGGGGGTGCTTGTGGGCGTATCCGTGGTATCAGTTACAGGAGGCACTGTACTTCCGCCAAAGCTGCCAAAACGTTTCAGCATGATTATTAATTCTTCAAACGTCCATTCATTTTCAGTCATAATCGCTTGCAGCTCACCCATATGCGGAGCGAATTCCATTAGCATACTAACTGCACCAGGTTTACCGAGCAGCTCCATCAATTCTTCATTCCCCGCCAGCTCCTTTAGCGCTGCGACTTTGGCCGAGTCCAGAAGTATCGCCATCAAATCCTCATCACCCGCAAGCTCCATGAGCGCGCTAAGCTTTTTCTGATCCTGAAGCAGCGCCATAAGCTGGTCATTATCCATCATCTCAAGCATCGGCCCCATCTGGGT
>DVJK01000147.1 GCA_018716795.1 Candidatus Scatomorpha merdipullorum
GGGAGCCGAGGTGTGGGCAGATATCTTAGCGCTTTACGCACCTGTTTACCACGATGCGGATACCTACGTCTCGCTTCCGCCCGTAAGGGGCGGCGTCCTCGACGCCCCGCGTTCGCGGGATTGCCGGGCCACGTTAGACGCACACGTCCGGCTTGACCGACAGCATCAGCGCCGCCCACGGCGCACCCGCTCCCGTCCACCGCCTAACGTATGCAAATCCCGCGGGCACAGCCCGCGCACCATTTCGTGCGGGCGTCCGAGGTGGTCCGTCCTCCCACGCCGGGCGGGCGTGGAAGATAAGCCCCTACGGTAGGCATCCGCATCGCACCCACCTTGCACCAACCCCTCAGTCACGGCGCAGAGCGCCGCGACAGCTCCCCTTTCAGGGGAGCCGAGGGTTTGCGCGTTCAGGGCAGGAAGCCGAGGGGGTTGGAGAGGATTTTCAGAATCAGGGAGATATAGTCGTTGATGTCCATGCCGCTCTTCTTCTCGTACCACATGCGCGTGCAGGAGAGAAGGCCGGAGACGCAGTATTCGAGGTAGAACTCGCTCTCCTCGCCGAGAGGGCCGCGGCGGGCCTCAAGCTCGCGGCGCAGGGCGGCCTTGGTGCTCTCGCGAAGCCGTTTCTGAAAAGCGGGGTCGCCGCGCTCTCCCAGCATGACAACGAGGTATTTGTTGTACACCTTGCAGGGCGCGAAGGTGAATTTGACCAGGTCGGCGAGGTCGAGCCGGCTTGAGCAGCGGGCAATCCGGTTAAAGCGCATCTCGAATTGCTCGAGTATTTCCCTCTCTATCTGCTCAAGCACCTCATATACGTCGCGATAATACCGGTAGAAGGTGCCGCGGTTATATCCCGCGAGGGCGCAGACCTCCTTGACGCTTATCTTTGAGATGGGCCGCTCCGTATAGAGCCTCCAGAAAGCGTCGCTTATGTCCTTTTGCGTCTGATTGATACCGTCCGGACGGCCTTGCATATCATCGCTCCCTGTCTGCGTTTATGTATGCCGCCTTATTTCGCCGCGTTGGCCACTACGTGGACTATATCCCAGATGTAGGTGACGGAGGGAGAATAGGCCATGTCGAGCATGCCCAGCTCCTCGGTGGTCATTTTGCGGTCGACGGCGCAGGCGAAGATGTTTATGCGCATGGCGGCCTCATGCTCGCCCATTATCTGCGCGCCGAGCAGGACGTGCGTCTTCCGGTCGTAGACTATCTTGGCCGTGAGCGTGTAGGGCGCGGGGCAGGTGTAGTAGGGCGAGTGGCTGATGTTTTGGACGGTGGCGGTGCCGTAGTCCAGGCCGCACTCCTTCGCCTCGCGCTCGGAGACGCCGGTCTTGCCCATCTCGAAGTCCATGACGCGCAGGATGCTTGTGCCGAGGGTGCGGTTGAAGTGTACCTCGTGGCCGAGCATGGCGTCGGCGGCGAGGCGGCCCTGCTTGTTGGCGTTCGTGCCGAGGGCGATGTAGTCCAGCTTGCCCGTGACGGCGTTATAGAGCGTGGCGCAGTCGCCGGCGGCGTAGACGTCGGGCACGCCGGTCTCCATGGCGTCGGTGGTGATAATTGCGCCGTTTTTGAGCTTTTTGAAGCGCGGATCGGTGAAGAGCTCCGTGTTGGGCTGCACGCCTATGGCGAAGACGACGGCGTCGACCTCGTAGCGCCCCTTCGAGGTCGAGATGCCGCAGACCGCGCCGTCGCGCCCCTCGATGCGCTGCACGAGCTCGCCGGTGCGCAGCTCGACGCCCTTCTTCACAATCTGCTCCTCCAGCGCCGTCTGGAAGAGCTCGTCATAGCCGCCCATGACGTGGTCCATGGCCTCGAAGAGCAGAGGCTTCTTCCCGCGGTTGAGAATCGCCTCGCACATCTCGAGGCCGATGAAGCCGCCGCCTATTATTGCGACGCGCTGCACCTTGTCACTGAGCACGGCGCGCTTTATCTCCTCGGCCTGAGGTATGGTCTTGAGGACGAAGACGTTCTCAAGCTCCCGGCCCTCTATCGCGGGGAAGACGGGGCGGCTGCCCGTGGCAATGAGCAGCTTGTCCCAGCCCTGGACGAACTCCGTCCCGTCCTCGAGGCGGCGCACCGTGACGGTTTTTGCGACGACGTCGACCGCCGTCACCTCGTGCCGGAGGCGGAGATCCACGCC
Organism: Candidatus Scatomorpha merdipullorum; assembly: GCA_018716795.1. Lineage (GTDB taxonomy): Bacteria > Bacillota > Clostridia > Oscillospirales > Oscillospiraceae > Scatomorpha > Scatomorpha merdipullorum. The sequence goes on from DVJK01000147.1 coordinate 2,144, forward strand.
GCCGGCGCGGAACTCGTCGGCGGAGCGTATTTTGACGAGCTCTATGTCGTCGTTGACGCCGCCTATGTAATACGGCAGCCCGCAGGCGCCGTAGGAGACGACGTCGGTCTTCTCAAACACTATGACCTGCGAGCCGCGGGCCTTCCTCGAAATGCGCGAGGCGGCGCTCATGCCCGCCGCGTCTCCTCCGATAACTACAACTGTCATTTCTCAAACTCCCCGGAAAAATATTTTGGCAAAACCTCCGCGAGGGCGCGTTCGCGCCCTCGCTTTGTTCGATTGAGCCGCGCTCAGTCGAGCTCCCAGCCCATGATGGTGGCGGCCTTTTCGTCGTCGCGCAGCCAGACGAGGTGGACGGGCGCGTCGTAGGGCACGTCCTCAATGTTCTCATAGCCGAGCAGGCGGCCGAAGACGCGCGGGCCCTCGTCGAGGTTCACGGAGCAGAGGCCTATCGGCAGATATTCCTTTATGCCCGGGTGGAAGGCGAAGCGCTCCTCAACCTTGGAGTACAGCCTGCCGTGGCCGGAGGCCTCGACCCATTCGACGTTCGCGCTGCCGCAGTGCTCGCAGATGAAGGCGGCGGGCCAGTAGTACTTGCCGCAGTCCTTGCACCTGGGCAGCAGGAATTTGCCCTCCTCCTGCGCGGGCTTGTAGAAGGGTTCGTTGTCGTAGCTCGTGCGCAGGTCGAAGGGGAGGGTGATCTTTCTCACTTCAAAAGCCATGGTCTCAGCCCCTTTCCAGAATCATCGTCTCGTTGCTGTTGTAGTATCCGCCGTTGTCGGAGACTATCATGAACTCGGGCAGCTTCGTGCCTGGCATGACGCCGAGCTGCCGCTCGCCGCAGCGGCCGGACATCTGCATGACCGCCTCGGCCAGCGGGGTGAGGCCCATGTAGTAGCCCTCGGCCAGGAGGCCGCCGCTCGTATTGACGGGGAAGTCGCCGCCCGGGCCGATGCGGTCGGCCAGCAGGAAGTCGCGCGACTTGTGCGGATCGTAGAAGCCGTAGTCGGCCAGCGTGGCCTCGACCGTGTAGGTATAGCAGTCGTAAATCTGCGCGGCGCCTATGTCCTTGGGCGTGAGCCCGGCCATCTCGAAGGCCATGCGGCCCGCGACGGCGGCGCTGCTCCTGGGATCGCCCGGGGTGAGCTGCCAGCCCTTGGACGTGTCGTTATAAACGCCGAAGCCGCGGATGGTGACCAGCGGGTTCTTCAGCTCCTTCGCCCTCTCGGCCGTGGTGATTATGACGGCGCGGCCGCCGTCGGTGCTCGTCGTGGCGTCGACGCCGCGGAAGGGCCAGGCGAGGCAGCCCGCGGCCATATAGTCCTCCTTGGTCAGGGGCTTTTTATAGTAATTTGCGATGGGGTTGAGGTTCGCCCAGCGGCGGTGGGCCACGGCCACCTCGCTCCAGACCTCCGGGCCGGTGCCGAACATGTGCATGGCGCGGCTGGCGAAGAAGGCGTAGTTCGTGAAGGCGGAGATGTTGCCGTAGGCGGCGTACTCGTCGTAGGGCTTGCTGCTGAAGGTGTCGATCTCGTCCGTCCAGGTGCGGTGCCCGGTGCGCCCGCTCTCCGCGAAGACGACGAGGACGTAGTTGCAGGCCCCGGCCTCGATAGCGCCTATGGCCTTGTGCAGGAAGGTGCGGTAGCAGTAGGCCTCCTGGCTGAGGAAGTTCGGGCGTATGCCCAGGCTCTTGGTTATGACGTTGGCGGTGTGGTGGAAGGCGTCGCCCTTGAGGATGGGGAAGTCGCGGTAGAGGATGAAGCCGTCGATATCCTCCTTGCGCAGGCCCGCATCCTTGATGGCGTTCATGCTCGCTTCAAGATAGAAGCTCGCGGCGGAGCGCCCGGGCACCTTGCCCTGCGGAGTGTAGCCCACTCCGGCGATGGCGTACTTGTTTCTCAATGCTGTCCTGTCCAACTTGAATCTCGCTCCTTTCACAAATTGAATACCCGGCAATAAGAGCGCCGTTTACGGCCCGAATGGCACAGCTTGCTGCCGGCGCAGCCCTCAGCGCCTGAGGAGACTGCAAAACAATTCACAATCTGTCTTAACAATACCCCTTTGTTTGTCAATTGGCAATGAACAAAATGCCGCCGCATGTTCATTTTGACCCGCGCCGGGCCCCGCGTCCGGCGCAAACTTTGAGAATATTATATCATATTGGGAGCGGAATGGAAGCACAATTTGTGAAACGAGCAAAGAAAAAGGCGGCCGGTCCGAGGGCCGGCTGCCTTTGAGTATCGAATTTTAATGCCGCGCCGCGTTCAGGCCTCCGGAGAGGCCGGAGCGGAGCTTTTCACGACGCGCATGAGGACAAACACCAGCGCCAGGGAGACGAGCTCGAGGCCCGTGAAGAGCCATATCGCGCCGGAGTACGAGCCGGCGGCGGTCTGTATGCCGCCCGCTATGGTGGAGGCGAAGGCGCCGACGAGGATGTTGAGGTTCAGGACGCTGAGGTTCTGCCCGTAGTGCCGCTCGCCGAAGAACTCCTGCGCCACGCTTGCGGAGATGGTGGGCACGGCGCCGTAGCACGCGCCTATGAGCATCATCGCGGCAATCAGCGGCACGGACACGCCGCCGCTGACGCAGAGCGCCGCCGTGACGCCGCAGGCGATGTAGAGCAGGGCGTCCGCCGTGAGCGAGACGCGGAAGCCGAAGCGGTCGTGCAGCGCGCCGAAGGCGATGCGGCCGAGGCCGTTCATGACGCTGACCAGGCCCACGGCGACCGCGGCCAGCCGCTGCGGCACGCCGCCCTCGGTGAAGATATAGCTCGCGTGCGCGATGAGGCCGGAGCCGAAGCCCGTGCCTATGAGCGCGAGGGCGAAGAAGACCCAGAAGCGCGCGGTTTTGAGCATCTGCACCGTGCCGAGACCGGCCTTGGGCGCGGCCTCCCTCCGCTCGCCGCCCTCCGGCGGCAGGACGAAGAAGCGGCCTATGACGGCGCTCAGGAATATGAGCGCGCCGGTCGCGGCGTAGGTCGGCCTCCAGCCGAAGGCGGGGCTTTCGATGAGCTGCGCGGCCAGGGTGCCGAGCACGAGCGTGCTCGCGCCGAAGCCCATGAGCAGGACGCCGCTCGCGAAGCCCTTCTTGTCCGCAAAGCGGGGCACGACGGCGGATATCACGCCGTTATACACCATGCCCACGCCGAGGCCCGCCGCCGCGAAGGCCGCGTAGAGCAGCCAGAGCCTTCCCTCGCCGAGCAGCATGCAGAGCAGATAGCCCGCGCAGCCGAGCGCGCCGCCCGCGGGGATGCTGAAGCCGACGCCGCGCCTCTCCGCGACGGCGCCGCCGAGGACGCCGCCCAGGCAGAAGCAGCCCAGCATGACCGTGAAGCACAGGCCCAGCTCGGCGCTCGTCCAGCCGAAGGCCCCGCCGAAGGGCGTGGAGTAGATGCTCCAGGCGTATATGACTCCGTTTATAAGCATGACGGCGGTTCCGGCGGCCAGTGCCGCCGCGCGGGAAAAGCTTCTGCGCATTTTTTGTCCTCCCCATAAAAAAGTGATGAAAGCCCGAAACAAGCCGCCGCCCCTCCTCGGGCGGCGATCCGGCCTTCCATCCCCTGCCGGGCCTGAACGGCGTCCGGCAAGGCCATTATATCCGACGCGCGGCGCGGCTGTCAACTCTTTTTTACGGTAGAGCATGAAAATTTTAATTCATATTATTGGCTGTTTGCTTTGAAAGCTCCTGTTTAACAATTTATGAGCCTAAACAATTTACATATAATATACGATATCCTATAATTTAAAAGCCCGGCGCAGGGGCTTGCGCCTCTGCGCCGGGGCGGAGTTTATTTGCCCATGAGCTCGCGGGCCTTGGACTCGAGCTCGGCCCTTGTGACGATGCCTATGTCGTAGAGCTCCTTGTAGGCGCGCAGCTCCGTGAGCGCCTCCTCGCTCAGGCCCGCAAGCGGGCTTCCGGAGGCGGTCGGCGCGGCCTGCGGACGGGGCGGCGCGGCCTGGGCCGGGGCTTTGGACGCGCGCGGCGCTGCGGGCTGAGGACGCCGCGGGGCGGGAGCGGCGGGCGACGGCGGAACGGGCCGCGCGGGCGGGAAGTCCGCGGGCTCCGGAGTCTTAGCCCGCGCGGGCTCCGCCGGCCTCGGCGGACGCCCGGCCTGAGGCTGCGGCCTCTCAGGTGGGATGGGCCGGAAGCCCTGAGCTGCCGGCGCGGGGCGCGCCGCCGTTTGGACGGGAGCGTAAGCCCTCGGCGGCTGCGCGGGCGCGCCGGACGGGCCGGGCCTCCCCGCGGGAGCCTGAGGCGGGACCGGCGGGAAGCCCTGAGGGCCGGGATAGGGCGTGAAGCCCTGCGCGCCGGGATTTTGCCGCGGAGGAGGCGGTGCGAAGCCGCCGGGCGCGGCGTAGGGGCCGGGCGCGGCGAAGGGCCTCGCGGCGGCCTCGGTGAAGGCGAAGCCGGCCAGGGCGAGCGCGGCAATCTCGTCGAGGTAGGAGAGCAGATAGCCGAGGTCGAGGCCCGTGAACGGCACGAGGTAGAGCACCCGGCCCAGGAGCACCAGCGCCGCGGGCAGGAAGCTGAGGACGAGGTTCGGCCTGCCCCTGGG
>DVJK01000148.1 GCA_018716795.1 Candidatus Scatomorpha merdipullorum
GTTCCATGCCCCTAAGTAAGCGTCGTTTACGCATTCCTCCGCGTCCTGCCTGTTGTTCACGATGTTGTACGAGAGGCTGCGGCAGATTTTTCCGTATTTAATGTCCAGCTCCCGTATGCCTTGCTCGGAACGCTCAAAGAACATTTCTATGATTTTTTCATCGTCTATCATCTCACCGCCTCCTTTCCGGCTTCACCTATATACTACGGTTTTCGCGGCGAATACTACATCAAATCCAAAACTTTTTCAAAAAAATTATACCATACTTTGCGTGAGATTGCTCGCGGAAGCCTTTCTCAAGCTATCAAAATCTTCTTCGTCCTTTGCCGGGCAAAGCAGCCGCAAGCAAAGGCGGGCGGCCTCGTGCCTGCGGCTGCTCTCAGCTTGGGAGCTGCTGTTTGGTGAAACCGACGGAGCTTGAGCCGTCGCTTTGTCCTGAAAAGGGAGCATTGGGCCGCGCGCTTGACAAGCGCGGGAGATAGTGATAATATACCCGCGTAAAGGCTTTGAAGGAGAGCGCTTCTTCCCGTTTTGCCGCACAGAGAGGCCGCCGTGAGCTGGAAGGCGGTCCGGCATTGGGAGAGGGCGTACCGCTCCGGAGCCCGCGCGGGGAAGCGAGTATCCGCGTGCGTAGAGCGCCGCGTTAAGGCGCGCTGAGTTAAACTCAGGGTGGAACCGTGTGAGAAATCGCACCCCTGGCATTTGCCCGGGGCGCTTTTCATTTTATTGGAGGCATCACAATGGACGAGAAGAAAAACCAGTACACCTTTGAAAACAAGGAATACCGCGACACCTACCGGCACTCCGCCAGCCACGTCCTCGCCCAGGCGGTGAAGCGCCTGTATCCCGAGAGCAAGCTGGCGATTCGCCCGGCGATTGAAAACGGCTTTTACTACGACATCGACTCCGACGTCACCTTCACCCCGGAGGTGCTTGAAAAAATCGAGGCCGAAATGCGCAAGATATGCAAGGAGAAGCTGCCGATTGAGCGCTTTGAGCTGCCGCGCGCCGAGGCCATAAAGTTCATGGCGGAGCGGGAGGAACCCTACAAGGTCCAGCTCATAGAGGACCTGCCCGAGGACGCCGTCATAAGCTTCTACAAGCAGGGCGAGTTCACCGACCTCTGCGCCGGCCCGCACCTCGACTCCACCGGCCGCATAAAGGGCAACGCCATAAAGCTCATGAACTGCACCGGCGCCTACTGGCGCGGCGACAGCAAAAACAAGATGCTCCAGCGCATATACGGCACCTGCTTCATGAAAAAGGAGGAACTTGACGCCTATCTCGCTCGTCTTGAAGAGGCGAAGAAGCGCGACCACCGCAAGCTCGGCCGCGAGCTGGGCCTCTTTATGATGAACGAGGCCGGCCCCGGCTTCCCCTTCTTCCTGCCGAACGGCATGACGCTCAAGAACACCCTGATTGACTACTGGCGCGAGGTTCACAAGCGCTATGGCTATGTTGAAATCTCCACGCCCGTGATACTCAACCGCGAGCTCTGGGAGCGCAGCGGCCACTGGGACCACTACAAGGACAATATGTACACCACCGTCATTGACGAGCAGGACTACGCCATAAAGCCCATGAACTGCCCCGGCGGCATGCTGGTCTACGAGAGCGAGCCGCATTCCTACCGCGACCTCCCGCTGCGCGTGGGCGAGCTGGGCCTCGTCCACCGCCACGAGCTGAGCGGCGCGCTGCACGGGCTCTTCCGCGTCCGCTGCTTCACGCAGGACGACGCGCACATCTTCATGACGCCCGAGCAGATGAAGGACGAGATAAAGGGCGTCGTCCGGCTTTTCGACGAGGTGTATTCCACCTTCGGCCTCAAGTATGAGATAGAACTCTCCACCATGCCCGAGGACCACATCGGCACCGTCGAGCAGTGGGAGCACAATCAGGATATCCTCAAGGAAGCCATCACCGAGATGGGCAAGAGCTACGTTATCAACGAGGGCGACGGCGCCTTCTACGGCCCGAAGCTCGACTTCCACCTCTCCGACAGCCTGGGACGCACCTGGCAGTGCGGCACGATACAGCTTGACAGCCAGCTGCCTGAGCGCTTTGAGCTCGAGTATGTCGGTGAGGACGGGGCCAAGCACCGCCCGGTCATGATTCACCGCGTCGTCCTCGGCAGCATAGAGCGCTTCATCGGCGTCATTACCGAGCACTTCGGCGGCGCGTTCCCGACCTGGCTCGCGCCCGTGCAGGTGAAGGTCATGCCGATAACCGACCGCAGCCGCGACTATGCCAAGAGCGTGGCCGACAGGCTTGACGCCGCCGGCGTGCGCGTGGAATGCGACTTCCGCAACGAGAAGATTGGCTACAAGATTCGAGAGGCCCAGAGCAGGAAGATACCCTACATGCTCGTCATAGGCGACAAGGAGGCCGAAAACGGCACCGTCTCCGTCCGCACACGCTCCGGCGGCGACAAGGGCGCGATGGCGCTGGACGCCTTCATTGAGAGCGTCACGCAGGAGATAAGCTCCCGCGCCCTGGAGCTCTCGGAATGAGAAAGGAGTTAAACCCGAGATGAAAAAGCTTTTCTGCATAGCGCTTGCGCTCTGCCTTGTGTTCGCCCTGGCCGCCTGCGGCGAGGCTGAGTCCGAGACCAGCCCCACGCCCAACTACGACGGCGTCACGCCCAGCGACCTGCTCGGCCCCACGCCCGAGCCGACGCCCACGCCCGAGCCACAGCCCGTGCAGCTCCTCTCCGTCAACGGCGTCAACCTCGTCAGCAACGGCCAGCTGACCAACATCGGCTTCAAGGGCTTCAGCTACGCCGACGGCGTCCTCACCGTCACCGACGTCACGCTCCAGAGCTCCGACTCGAGCAAGCCCATCATCGCCTGGGACGGCGGCGACCTGGAGATAGTCATCTCCGGCACGGTCACGCTTGAGAGCAGCGGCGGCATCCCCGCCATATCCGGCGGCTCGAACGCCCTCACCCTCTCCGGCGACGGCACGCTGACCGTCAACGCCGCGGACGCCGCGGCCTTCGACGTCACCGGCGCGCTGACCGTCGGCTGTGTCCTCAACGCCACGGGCGCTCCCGCCTGCTCCGGCAGCACCGTCACCGCCGCCGAGGGGCACAGCGTCACCGCCAACGACGGCACGACGCTGAGCGTTGCCTGATTTTCACAAGTATAAACCTGTCCGCCCCCTCGTAAGCTAGTGTGCGAGGGGGCGATTTTTATCCTTAAACGACGCAAGCTTATTCTGGCCCTGGCTGTCATCTTCGCGCTTAATATCGCCGCGGCGGCGCTCGTCCAGGCCGCGAGCGCCGAGACCTATGAGCGCGGCTCGAGCGGCGCGACCGTGCGCGAGATACAGCAGCGGCTTTTGGACTGGGGCTATTACTCCGGCTCCGTCGACGGCATATACGGAAGCGAGACGGAGAAGGCCGTACGGTATTTCCAGGAGAAAAACGGCCTCGCCGTCGACGGGCGAACGGGCCCGGCCACGCTCGAGGCCCTGGGAATGCCCTCCGGCGCGGCCCAGGACGCCTACGGCGACGCCTCGGGCGAGCTGGCCCTCCTGGCCAGGCTTATCTCCGCCGAGGCGAGAGGCGAGCCCTACGCCGGCCAGGTCGCCGTCGGCGCGGTGGTGCTCAACCGCGTCGAGCACCCGAGCTTCCCAAATACGATAGCCGAGGTGATTTTCCAGCCCGGCGCCTTCTCCTGCATGCTCGACGGACAGTGGGACGAGCCCGTCGCCGACAGCGCCTGGGCCGCCGCCCGCGAGGCCATGTCCGGCTCCGATCCCTCCGGCGGCGCGATATATTACTTCAACCCCGAAACCGCCACCAGCGCCTGGATTTGGTCCAGGCCCGAGATACTGACCATAGGCCGCCACAGGTTCTGCGCATAGCCTCCGGCCCGAAACGGTATAGGCGCAAAAGGACCGGTCAGAAGACCGGTCCTTTTGCGCGCCCGATGCGCGGGCGGACGACGCGGGTTCTGCGCTGATATCTTCCCATCCCACCGTAGGGGCGGGCTTCCACGCCCGCCCGGCGCTGGTCGATAGACAACGTCGGTGCGCCCGTAAAAAATGGTGCGCGGGCTGTGCCCGCGGGATTGGATACGTGGGGTGGTAGACGGAGGCGGGCGCACCGTGGATGACGCGGGTGCGGTTGGGCACGCCGAACATGTACTTCTAACCCGCCCCGGCAATCATCCGGCGCAAGGGGCGTCGAGGACGCCGCCCCCTACGGTGGGTGTGAGACGAACGCTGCAGCGTGTAGGGTAATTGGAGTAGTTCCCTCACGCCCACCAATGGAGCGCGGGCTGTGCCCGCAAAATTGCATACGTTGGGTTGTGGACAGAGGCTGGCGCACCGTGGTAAACGCGGTTGCAATTGGTCACGCCGGCCATCCGCGCCAACGTTGCCCCGGCGGTCACGTGACCATGGTGCACCGAGGACGGTGCACCCTACATGCAGCAGCGAAACCGGCCTTGCGGCATACAACGTAACGGGTTTGATAAACCGCACCTCACGGCTTCGCTGAAACGTACCCACACGCACACCCCGTAGGGGGCGGCGTCCCCGACGCCCCTTCCGTTGGATAACGGACGACGTAATTGCAATGCTGAAACGTTCCCCTCACGCCGTAGGGCGCACCGTCCCCGGTGCGCCGCCGTCGCGTGACCGTCGACGCCGGTTCCACGCGCCACCCCACCTCCGCGCCCGCCCGGCGCGGGTTAACGGGCAACGTAATTTCGCCGCACCCACGTTGCACCAACCCCTCAGTCACGGCGCAAAGCGCCGCGACAGCTCCCCTTTCAGGGGAGCCGAGGGGTGGGCGGAGATTTGCGACGTTTACGCGACTGTTTACCACGATGCTGATACTCACGTCCAGCACTCGCCCGTAAGGGGCGGCGTCCCCGACGCCCCGCGGTCCCGTGACCACCGAGCCGCGTTAGACGCATCCGTTCGGCGTGGCCAATTGCAACCGCGCTTGATACGGTGCGCCCGGTAACATCCACCGCCCAACGCATCCAATCCCGCGGGCACAGCCCGCGCACTATTTGTACGGGCGTCCGACGTTTTCCGTTCACCTACGCCGGGCGGGCGTGGAAGCCCGCCCCTACGGTAGGCATCCGCATCTCACCCACGTTGCACCAACCCCTCAGT
>DVJK01000149.1 GCA_018716795.1 Candidatus Scatomorpha merdipullorum
AGAGCGGCTGTGACGCGGTGCTCCAGCGGATGAACCGCCGGTATGACACGGCCCGGTTTTTCCAGAGCGTGGAGCTCCTCCGGGCGCACTTTGCCGACCCGGCCATCACCACCGACATGATCGTGGGCTTCCCCGGCGAGACGGAGGAGGAGTTCCGAACCTCCCTGGACTTCATCCGTCGGTGCGGCTTTTCCGCCATGCACATCTTCCCCTACTCCCGCCGCCCCGGCACCCCGGCGGCCAGGATGGCAGGCCAGGTGCCCAACGGGGTGAAGGAGGAGCGGGCCCACCGGGCGGCCCAGGTGGCGGCGGAGATGGAACAGCGCTATCTGGCCCGCTTTGTGGGGCGGACCGAGCCGGTCCTGTTCGAGGAACAGCGGGACGGCCTCTGGTGGGGGCACACCACCCGGTACAGTGAGGTGGCGGTGGAGAGCGGAGACGGGCTCCACAACCAGATCCGGGAGGTCCGGCTGACCGGCGTGGAGGGCGCCACATTGCGGGGGACCCTTTTCTCCCCCGCGGGTGGCGCGGCGGAGGAAACTGTGGTATAATAGCCGCAAAGCGGCTATTATACTTGGATTTCAATTCCTTTTTCTCGCCCCTGACGGGGCAACCGAAAAAGATGACACATTATACCATGACTGTGCAGCAGTCATGGTATAATGCAGCTCAGTCCATGGCGCCGCGGCACTCCATTTGGGCGGTCACCACGCAAATGCCCCGGCGTACAGAAAGAAAGGAGCACATCCCGCGTGCCGGCGGTGCGTCAGTGTGGAGACCTGGCGTAATGCCGCCCGTTCCCTGCGGACGGCGGCGAGGCGCGCCCTTGCGGAGGCAGGCGCGTTACGGCATATTTATGGCAGAAGTTGTCCTGAAAAATGTCAAGAAAATCTATCCGAACGCCACTGGCAAGAAAAAGAAGGCCAAAAAGGCCGAGGAAGCCGCCGAGGAGGCCCGCCCGCAGCTGCAGATTACGGACGAGGGCGTCGTGGCGGTGCAGGATTTCAACATCGAGATTGCCGACCGCGAGTTCATCGTCCTCGTCGGGCCGAGCGGCTGCGGCAAGTCCACGACGTTGCGCATGATAGCCGGGCTTGAGGAGATTTCCGGCGGTGAGGTCATAATAGACGGCAAGGTCGTCAACGACATACCGCCCAAGGACCGCGACATCGCGATGGTCTTCCAGAACTACGCGCTCTACCCGCACATGACGGTGTATGACAACATGGCCTTCTCCCTCAAGCTTCGCAAGGTGGACAAGGACACCATAGACAAAAAGGTCCGCGAGGCCGCCGAGATTCTGGACATCACCCAGTACCTCGACCGCAAGCCCAAGGCCCTCTCCGGCGGCCAGCGCCAGCGCGTCGCCATAGGCCGCGCGATTGTGCGCGAGCCGAAGGTCTTCCTCATGGACGAGCCGCTCTCCAACCTGGACGCCAAGCTCCGCAACCAGATGCGCGCGGAGATAATCAAGCTCCGGCAGCGGATAAACACCACCTTTATATACGTCACCCACGACCAGACCGAGGCCATGACGCTCGGCGACCGGATAGTCATCATGAGGGACGGCTTCGTCCAGCAGATAGGCACGCCGCAGGAGGTCTTCAACCACCCGGCCAACCTCTTTGTCGCCGGCTTCATCGGCACGCCGCAGATGAACTTCCTCGACGCCGTGCTCACCCGCGAGGGCGACAAATTCTCCGTCACGGCCTGCGGCGCGGTCTTCGTGCCCAGCGAGGACAAGCAGCGCGCCCTGCTCGCGTGCAACGCGCAGTCCGGCGCGGTCACCCTCGGCGTGCGGCCCGAGCACATCATGCTCTGCGCGCCCGGCGCGGAGCACAGCATAAAGGCCAAGGTGGACGTCAGCGAGATGATGGGCTCCTCCATACATCTGCACGCCAACGTCGCCGGGAAGGACGTCGTCATGGTCATCGCCACCGTCGACCTGCCCGAGGGGCACGAGGCCGGCTTCGCCTACGGCGACGAGATAAACTTCACCTTCGGCGGCAACGTCGTCCATATCTTCGACAACGAAACGGGCGCCGCCCTCACCTGAGCCGTCCGGAACGCCCGCGGGGCGCACCGCCCCGTATTCAGCCCGCCGGCCCTAGCGCCGGCGGGCTTTTGCGCGCCCTGCCGGGCCGATAACGCGGCAAAATCCCGGGAAAGGGACGGTTTTTTGAATTTGCCCCTTGACAAGGGCGAAATTTGGGATATAATCATTCACGCACAACTGAATAGCCTTATCAAGAGTGGCGGAGGGACCGGCCCTGTGAAGCCCGGCAACCTGCATTGCGCAAGGTGCCAAATCCGGCGGTTTGTAATCGAAAGATGAGGACGTAAGCACGAACTCCACGCCGCCGGCCCCGCCGGCGGCGTTTTTTGCGCGGAAGGAGCGGAATATGTTCAAGCTTGAAGACTGGCTCGCGGCCTGGCAGGCGGCGGTCATGAATACCTTTGCCGGGCGCGTGCGCTTCCTGGGCATACAGGGCAGCAGGGCGCGGGGCGAGGCGCGGAACGAGAGCGATATTGACGCCGTGCTCGTCCTTGACCGGCTCTCGGCGGAGGACGTCCTCGCCTGCCGCGCCGCCGTCGCCGGGCTGCCCGAACGGGATAAGCTCTGCGGCTTCGTCTCCGGCTGGGACGAGCTTGCGCGCTGGCCCGGAGGCGAGCTCTGGCAGTTCTGCCTCGACACCTCACCGGTCTTCGGCTCGCTTGAGCCCCTGTCCGCGCGCCTGACGGAGCGCGACATACGCGAAAGCGCGCTTTCCGGCGCGGGCTCGGTCTACCACGGCTGCGTCCACAACCTGCTGCACGAGCGCAGCGATGACGTTTTTGCCGGGCTGCTGAAATCCGCCTTCTTCACATTGCGCGCCGTCCACGCCCTGCGCACGGGCGAACAGCTTCGCGGCCGCGCCGAGCTGGCGGAAAGGCTCAGCGGTCTTGAGCGCGACATAGCGCTCGGCTCCCTCTCCGGAAGCTTCGAGGCGCGCGGCGCGGCGCTGCTCGACTGGGCGGGCGCGCTGCTGAGGACGCTCTGATTTCCGCCGCAAGCAAAAGCCGCTCAGGATAACACAGTTAATATTTTAAAGGAGATATACCAATGGCACACTACCTCTTCACTTCCGAATCCGTCACCGAAGGGCATCCCGACAAGGTCTGCGACCAAATTTCCGACTCCGTGCTCGACGCGATACTCGAGCAGGACCCGGACGGCCACGTCGCCTGCGAGTGCACGGCCACGACGGGCATGGTCTTCATCATGGGCGAGATATCCACGAGCTGCTACGTCGACATCCCGCACATCGCGCGCGGCGTGCTCAAGGAGATAGGCTATGACAACGCGGCCTACGGCTTCGACTGCAACACCTGCGCCGTCCTCACCGCGATTGACGAGCAGAGCGGCGACATCGCCATGGGCGTCAACGAGAGCCTCGAGCTCAAGGCCGGCGGGAGCGGCGACGACCTCACCAACGGCGCGGGCGACCAGGGCATGATGTTCGGCTATGCCTGCGACGAGACGCCGGAGCTCATGCCGCTACCGATTTCCCTCGCGCACAAGATGGCGCGCCGCCTCGCCGAGGTGCGCAAGAGCGGCCTCCTCAGCTATCTGCGCCCGGACGGCAAGACCCAGGTCACCGTCGAGTACGACGAGAACAGCCGCCCCGTGCGCGTGGACACTGTCGTCGTCTCCACCCAGCACGACGAGGGCGTCAGCCTCGAGCAGATACGCGCCGACATGATAAAGCACGTCATAGAGCCTATCGTGCCCGCCGAGCTGAACAAGGGCGATATTAAGTATTATGTAAACCCCACCGGCCGCTTCGTCAAGGGCGGCCCCGCCGCGGACTCCGGCCTCACGGGCCGCAAGATAATCGTCGACACCTACGGCGGCGCGGCCCCGCACGGCGGCGGCTGCTTCTCCGGAAAGGATCCCACGAAGGTCGACCGCAGCGCCACCTACGCCGCGCGCTACGTGGCGAAGAACATCGTCGCCGCCGGGCTCGCGCAACGCTGCCAGGTGCAGATTGCCTATGCGATAGGCGTCGCGAACCCCGTCAGCGTCAATGTCACCACCTTCGGCACCGGCTCCGTCCCCGACAGCGCGCTGGAG
>DVJK01000015.1 GCA_018716795.1 Candidatus Scatomorpha merdipullorum
GCCTGACGCCGCTCTCGCGGGTGTAGAGCGCGATGAGCTCGCGTATCGCCTCGTCGCTCACGCGAAGCGTGCTGCCCGTGAGGCCGTGGCGCTTCCTCTCCTTGGGCAGGAGGTGGCGCTTGGCTATCATAAGCTTCTCCTCGTCGGTGTAGCTCGTGAGCTCTATGACCTCCATGCGGTCAAGCAGCGGGCGGGGTATGGTGTCCGTCGTGTTGGCGGTGGTGATGAAGAGCACGTCGGAGAGGTCTATGGGTATCTCCATATAGTTGTCGCGGAACTTGGCGTTCTGTTCGACGTCCAGCGCCTCGAGCAGGGCGCTGGAGGGGTCGCCGCGGTAGTCGCTTCCGAGCTTATCTATCTCGTCGAGCACCATGACGGGGTTCATGCTCCCGGCTTGGATGAGGCCGTTCACAAGCCTGCCGGGCATGGAGCCGATATAGGTCTTGCGGTGCCCGCGTATCTCCGCCTCGTCGTGGACGCCGCCGAGGGCGACGTGCGAGAGCTTGCGGCCGAGCGCGCGGGCGACGCTCATGGCGATGCTGGTCTTGCCCGTGCCCGGAGGGCCGACAAGGCAGAGCACCATGCCCTTCATGTCCGGCGCGAGCTTGCGCACGGACAGGAACTCGATTATGCGCTCCTTGACCTTCTCGAGGCCATAGTGGTCGTCGTCAAGGATTTTGCGGGCCTTCTTTATGTCCAGCGTCTCCTTGCTGTACCTGTTCCAGGGCACCTCGAGGCAGGTGTCGAGATAGCCGCGTATGACGCTGGCCTCCGCGCTGCCGAAGGGCTGGCGCCGGAGCCGGGAGACCTCGCGCAGGAGCTTGCCTTCAACCTCCTCGTCGAGGCCGAGGGCGCGTATCCGCTCGCAGTATTCGTCGAGCTCATGAGGCGCGTCGTCCTCGCCGAGCTCGGTCTGGATGACCTTCATCTGCTCGCGCAGGTAGTATTCGCGCTGGTTGCGGTTCATGGCCTCCTGCGTGCTCTCGTTTATGTCGCGCTCGAGGCCGAGCAGCATGAGCTCGCGGCTGACGAGCGAGCAGAGCCGCGCAAGCCGCCTGGAGGGGCGCAGCTCTTCGAGCAGGCCCTGCTTCTCCTCGGGCTTGAGGTAGACGTTCTGCGCGACGAAATCGGCAACGTAGGCCGGGTCGCGGCTGGAGGCGATGCCGATAAGCGACTCTGTCGGGGCGTTCCCGCCCGCCTCCGAGTACTGCCCGAAGAGGGAGATGCAGCGGCGCATGAGCGCCTCGGTGCGGACGCTGAGCTTTTCGGGCAGGTCGGGCAGCGGCTCGACCTCCGTGTACAGGCAGGGCGAGTCGGTTATAAGCGAGACTATGCGGCCGCGGCCCAGGCCCTCGACCATAACCCGTATGGCCTTCCCGCCCGGCTGGCGGAGCATCTGCTTCACGCGGCAGACAGTGCCGACGGCGTATATGTCGTCAAGGAAGGGCAGGTCCTTGGTCATCTCCTTCTGGGCGGTGAGGAAGATAATCTGGTCCTCGCCCATGGCTATGTTAAGCGCCGCCGCGCTCATGGGCCGCTCCACGTCGAAGTTGAGCAACATGCCCGGGAATACTGAGAGGCCCCGGAGCGGCAGCACGGGCATGGCCCGCTGGGTTTTGAATTCGTTTTCGCTCAATTACATTCAACTCCTTCCGGTGAGGCGCATATCCCCCACTGGCGTTCCCCCTGCCATTATACGCGCGCAGGGGCGGATGTCTCCGCCCCCGAATTATTCACGACGCGCTTTCGCCCTTGGCCGGCTTGTGTATGACCATGGGCTCGGTCGAGTTGCGGACGCAGTCCGCCGTGACGACGACCCTTTCTATGCTCGGATCGGAGGGCACCTTATACATTATGCCCGTCATGACCTGCTCCATTACGCTGCGCAGGCCCCGCGCGCCTATTTTGAGCTCTATGGCCCGGTCGGCTATCGCGCCAAGGGCGTCCGGCTCAAACTCAAGCTGTACGCCGTCGTAGTCGAGCAGCACCTTGTACTGCTTCGTCAGGGCGTTCTTCGGCTCGGTGAGGATGCGCACAAGGTCCTCCCGCTTGAGGCTTTCAAGGCTCGTCACCACGGGAAGGCGGCCAATCAGCTCGGGGATTATGCCGAACTTGAGGAGGTCGTGGCTCTGCACCATGCCCATGAGCTCGCCCACGTCACGCTCGGCCGCGGAGCGGATATCCGCGCCGAAGCCCAGGCTCTTGCGGTCGGTGCGGCGCTCGATAATCTTGTCGAGCCCGTCGAAGGCGCCGCCGCAGATGAACAGGATGTTCGTCGTGTCCACATGGATGAACTCCTGATGCGGGTGTTTCCTGCCGCCCTGGGGCGGGACGGAGGCCACCGTGCCCTCGAGCAGCTTCAAAAGCGCCTGCTGCACGCCCTCGCCGGAGACGTCGCGGGTTATCGAGGTGTTCTCGCTCTTGCGGGCAATCTTGTCTATCTCGTCGACGTAGATTATGCCGTGCTGGGCCTTCTCCACGTCGAAATCCGCCGCCTGCAAAAGCTTGAGCAGGATGTTCTCCACGTCCTCGCCCACATAGCCGGCCTCGGTCAGCGTGGTGGCGTCGGCAATCGCGAAGGGCACGCCGAGCATCTTGGCCAGGGTCTGGGCAAAGAGCGTCTTGCCCGAACCGGTGGGGCCGATGAGCAGGATATTGCTCTTCTGGAGCTCGACGTTCTCGCTCTCGCCGCGGCCGGAGGCCGTTTCGAGATGCAGTATGCGCTTATAGTGGTTGTAGACCGCGACGCTGAGCGCAATCTTGGCCTGCTCCTGGCCGATGATATACTCGTCGAGATGCGCGCGTATATCCGCGGGCTTGGGCAGATGCTCAAAATCTATCTCGCCCTCGGGCTTCTTCCCGGCGCTTTCGTCGTATCGGAAGTCCTCCCCGAGTATGTTCATGCAAAGGCGCACGCACTCGTCGCAGATGAACGAGCCGTTGCCCGCAATCAGGCGGTTGACCATCGACTGCGGCTTCCCGCAGAACGAGCACCTGGCCGTATCCCTGCTGTCGTTTCTTGCCATGTTTCACCTCTTACGCGGCCTTACCGCGTCACATACGGCTTCGCCGGCGGGGTTGCCGCCGGTGAGCCACAGCGCAGCCCAAAGGGCTGCCGGTTAATTTTACCGCTTGTAGATAACCTTGTCGATAAGGCCGTACTGCACGGCCTCCTCGGCGGGCATGAAGTTGTCGCGCTCCGTGTCGACGGCTATCTGCTCGATGCTCTTGCCGGTGTTCTCGGCGAGGATGCGGTTGAGCTTTTCGCGCGTGCGGAGCATCCACTCGGCCTGAATCTTTATGTCGCTGGCCTGGCCCTGGGTGCCGCCGGAGGGCTGATGAATCATTATCTCCGAGTTGGGCAGGGCGAAGCGCTTGCCCTTCGCGCCCGAGGAGAGCAGGAAGGCGCCCATGGAGGCGGCCATGCCGATGCAGATGGTGGAGACGTCGCACTTGACGTACTGCATGGTGTCGTAAATCGCCATGCCCGCGGTGACGGAACCGCCCGGGCTGTTGATATAGAACTGGATGTCCTTGTCCGGGTCCTGGGCCTCGAGGTACAAAAACTGCGCCACGATGAGGCTGGCCGTGGTGTCGTTTACCTCCTCGCTCAGCATGACGATGCGGTCGTTCAGCAGGCGGGAGAAGATGTCGTAGGAGCGCTCGCCGCGCGAGGTCTGCTCCACAACGTACGGTACTAAACTCATTTATATATCCTCCTAGAATAATATACGAGCAAAATGAGCTTAACCGGTCAGGATGGCTTTTAAAACGCCCTTATTCGGCGCTGGGCTCCCCGGCGGGAGCTTCTTCGGAAGTTTCCTCCGCAGGCTTTTCCTCTTCCGGCTTGGGCTCGGTCTTGACGGCGCTGTCGTACAGAATGTCGGCGGCCTTGCGGCGGACGATATCCTGGACCATGAGCTTCTCGTCTATCATGCCCTTTATCTTTTCGGCGTCCTCGCCGTAGTCCTCGGCGAGGCGCTTGTAGAACTCCTCCCTGTCCTCATCCGTGGCCTCGAGGCCCTCCGCCTTGGCGACGGCGTCGAAGAGCAGGTCGGCCTTGACCTGGCGCTCGGCGACGGGGCGCATCATGGCGGCGTAGCTCTCCTCGGTGAAGCCGAGGGCCTTGATGAGGTCGGCGCGGGAGACGCGTCCGCGCGGCAGGCCCATGCTGTCGGAGTAGTTCATCAGGAACTCGTCGGCCTTCTCGTCTATCATGCTGGCGGGCACGGTGACCTCCATGCGGTCAATGGCCTCGGTGACGACGGCGTTTTTGAAGTCCATCTCGGCGTTCTGACGCTTGCGCTCGAGCGTCTTGGTCTTGAGGTCGGCCTTGTACTCGTCAAGGGTGTCGAACTCGCTGACGTCCTTCGCGAACTCGTCGTCCAGCTCGGGCAGCTGCGGCTCGCGCACGGCGTGGACCTTGACCTTGAAGGTCGCGTCCTTTCCGGCGAGCTTCGGGTCGTACTGCTCGGGGAAGGTCACGTTGACCTCGCCCTCCTGGCCGGCGCTCATGCCGACAAGCTGGTCCTCAAAGCCCGGGATGAAGGAGCCGGAGCCAATCTCAAGGCTGTAGTTCTCGGCCTTACCGCCCTCGAAGGGGACGCCGCCGACAAAGCCCTCGAAGTCGAGGACAATCGTGTCGCCGTTCTGAACCGGGCGCTCCACGTCGACATAGCGGGCGTTGCGCTTGCGGGTGGCCTCGAGCTGGCCGTCTATCTCGACGTCCTTGACCTCGGGCTCGGCATACGGGGCCTCGAGGCCCTTGTACTCGCCCAGGGTGACGGCCGGGTAGAGGTCGGTGGTGAAGGTGATGGTGCAGACCTTGTTCTCGTCGACGCTGAAGTCGGCGACGGAGGGGGTTCCGACGGTCTCAAGCTTCTCCTCGCCCACGGCGAAGTCGAAGGCCTCGGGAGCTATCTCCTGCACGGCCTCCTCGTGGAAGATGTCGGAGCCGTACATGCCCTCGATGACCACGCGCGGGGCCTTGCCCTTGCGGAAGCCGGCGACATATATGCTGTTCTTGAGCTTCTTGTAGGCCTTGTTGACCGCCTGCTCAAAGGCGTCGGCGTCTATCTCGACCTGGAAGATGGCAGTGTTGTTCTCTTTCTTTTCTACGTTCTTGACGAGCATGGGGTGGATTCCTCCTAAGTGTTTATCGTGAAAAACTTTGAACAAATTTATGCGGAAGCATTATAGCAGATTGCGCAAATAAAAGCAATGCCAATCTGCTAATCTCTCACAAGAATCGGAGAAAAATTCACATAATCCGCGCTGACAAGCCGGAAGCTCACCGAATTTTTGACTCCGTTGAAGGCCGAAAAGCAGCCTTTGCCGTGTATGTGGCCGTAATAGCACTCGCGCACGCCGTATTTTTCAAGCAGCTCGAGTATCTCCGGGCACTCGTAATTCATGAATTTGGGCGGATAGTGCAGGAAGCAGAGCTTTTCCCGCCCGCCCGCAGCTTTGAGCGAGGCCTCGAGCCGGCCTATCTCGCGCAGCATAATCTTTTTGTCGTGCTCCGTGCCGCGCTCGGCCTCGTAAAACCAGCCGCGCGTGCCGCAGAGGGCGATATCGCCGTAGAGATGGCAGTTGTTGTTCAGGATTTCTATCGTTTTGATGCCGTTGGCCTCAAAGAACTTGTACGCGCCCGAGGCCGTCGTCCACCAGTAGTCGTGATTCCCCTTCAAAACTATCTTCCGGCCGGGCAGGCGGTCTATGAACAGGAAGTCCTCGCGCGCCTCCTCGAGGCTCATGCCCCAGCTTATGTCCCCGCAGAGGACGGTCGTGTCCTCGTCCGTGAGGCGCTCGAAGCCCTCGCGGAGCTTGGCGACATAGTCGAGCCAGCGTCCGCCGAAGACGTCCATGGGCTTGTCGCAGCCCAGCGAAAGATGCAAATCCCCGATTGCGTACAGCGCCAAAAGCGCACCTCCGTATAAAACTCAATCCGCCGGGCAGAATAAACCCGGGCCCGGGCCCAAATAAACGATTGGAGGCCATGATATGTCCGAGAGCAAAAAGCGCGGCGCCGTCATAGGCTGCGACGCCGAAAACTGCGCCTACAACTGCCACGGCAGCTCCTGCAGCGCCGGAAGCATCCGCGTCGACGGCAAGAGCGCGCACACGACGGGCGAAACCAGCTGCTCCACCTTCAAGCCCAGAGAAGCGAAATTCTGAGCGGGCGCGAAGCCCGGGCCGGGAGCCGTCCCCTCCGACGAGGAGCGGGGCGGACTCCCGGCCTTTTTTGCTTTCCGCGGCGGCTTCGTCAGCCGACGAAGTCCTCGACGGCCCTCCTCATGGCCTCGGGCGCGACGCAGGCGGTGAAGCGCGGCTCCCTCCCGGCGAGGGAGGCGAGCGGCGCGGGCGCGCTTGTGCCCGTGACGGCCTCAAGCCGGCCCAGGAGCTCAAAGCCGGGCGCGGAGGCGTCCTCGCCCAGCGCGGCGAGCACGCTGTCGCAGAATTTATAGGGGCTCGCGGTGGAGACGACTATGGCCGGCGTCGCGTCGCCGCTCACGCGGCGGTACTCGCCCAGCACGCGGCTTGCGACGGCGGTGTGCGTATCTATTAGGCAGCCGAAGCCGCTCCACACCCGCTCTATCTCCTCCGCGGCCTCGGCGTCGTCGCAGCAGCCGGCGGAGAACTCGCCCTGAAGCCGCCTCACGGTCTCGCCGCCGACGTCGTAGACGCCCGTCTCGGCGAGGGAGCGCATCCAGTGCGCGACGCTCTCGCTGCTGCCCGTGAGGTAGTACAAAAGCCGCTCGAGATTGCTCGAGACGAGGATGTCCATGCTCGGGCTGGTGGTGAGGCGGAACTCGCGCCGCCTGTCGTAGACGCCGGTGTTGATGAAGTCCGTGAGGACGTTGTTGGCGTTGCTCGCGCAGATGAAGCGCCCGGCGGGCAGGCCCATGCGCTTGGCCATCCAGCCGGCGAGGATGTTCCCGAAGTTGCCGGTGGGCACGCAGAAGTTGAGCTTTTCGCCCAGCTTCACGATGCCCACGCTGACCGCGTCGCAGTATGCGGAGAAGTAATAGGCTATCTGCGGCAGGAGGCGGCCCCAGTTAATGGAGTTCGCCGAGGAGAGGAACCAGCCGCGTGCAGCCAGCTCTTCGGCCAGGGCCGCGTCGGAAAATATGCGCTTCACGCCGGTCTGCGCGTCGTCAAAATTCCCCTCCACGGCGCAGACGCCGACGTTCCCGCCGCTCTGCGTGACCATCTGGAGGCGCTGCACGTCGCTCACGCCGTCGCGCGGGTAGAAGACCATAATCCTCGTGCCGGGCACGTCGGCGAAGCCCTCGAGCGCGGCCTTGCCCGTGTCGCCGCTCGTGGCGACGAGGATGCAGACGCCCTTCTCCACGGCGCGCTTTTTGAGCGAGGCGGTCAGCAGGCGCGGCAGCATCTGGAGGGCCATGTCCTTAAAGGCGCTCGTCGGCCCGTGCCAGAGCTCGAGATAGCCCGTGTTCTCGTCCGTGAAGCGCACGGGCGCAATCTCCGGCGCGTCGAAATTCGCGCCGTAGGCCGCCGCGCAGAGCGCCTCGACCTCGTCGGCGCCGAACTCGTCGAGATAGGGCGCCATGACGCGCGCGGCGCGCGCGCGGTAATCCAGCGGCACGAGGGCGGCGATATCCTCAAGCGCAAACTCCGGGAAGCTATCGGGCACGTAGAGCCCTCCGTCGGGCGCGAGGCCCCTTATTATGGCCTCGGCGGCGCTCACGCGCTCGGCCGAGCCGCGGGTGCTGAAGTATTTCATACTCCCACTCCTATTCAAAAGCGTTTTCGATGTGATTTATGAGGAAGCCGCCGCCGGGCGCGTCCGTGACCTCCATGACGTCGAAGCGCGGCTGAAGCGCCCTTTCCTCGTTCTGCACGAGCCAGAGGGCGGCGGCGCGCCTTATGCGCTCCTTCTTCCGCTCCGTGACCGCCTCGAGCGGGCGGCCGGCGTAGTCCGTCGAGCGGTACTTGACCTCGACGAAGACCGTGTAGCCCCGGCGTAGGGAGGCGAGGCGCTTCGAGAGAAGCCCGCCCGTATTGAGCTCGGCGACGAGGTCGAGCTCCCCTCCGCGGCAGAAATAGTTCTTGTCCAGCACGGTATAGCCCTTTCGGCGCAGATACTCCGCGCAGGCGGCCTCCGCCGCCGCGGCCCTGAGCCGGGCTCGCTTGCGCCGCTCCGCGTCCGTCATGGCTTCATGCTCCTTAAAAAGCTCGGCCTGTGCTCCGGGCAGGGGCCGAGCGCGCGTATCGCGGCGTAGTGCGCCTCGGTGCCGTAGCCCTTGTGCCTTTCAAAGCCGTAGCCGGGGTATTTCTCCGCGAGGGCGCGCATGTACCTGTCTCGCGTCACCTTGGCCAGCACGCTCGCCGCGGCGATGGAGACGCATTTTGCGTCGCCCTTGACGACGCAGCGGCTCGGATACTCTATCCCCGCGTTCCGGTTCCCGTCTATGAGCGCGAGGTCTATCCCGACGCCCAGCGCCGCTATGGCGCGGTTCATGGCGAGGTAGGTAGCGCCGAGGATATTCAGCTCCTCAATCTCCTCCACGTCGGCGAAGGCGACGCCACAGGCCTCCGCGGCGGCGATTATAACGTCATACAGCGCTTCGCGGCGCTTTTCCGTGAGCTTCTTGGAGTCGTCCAGGCCCTCTATCGTGACGCCGCGCGGCAATATGACCGCCGCGGCGCAGACCGGCCCGGCCAGAGGGCCGCGCCCGGCCTCGTCGACGCCGCAGACTGTTTCAAAGCCATCGGCGCGCAGGGCGTCCTCTATCTCCCGGCCCGGCCCGCTCACGTCTCCGCCTCCGGCGGGAGCTCGAGCGTTATCCTGCCCAGCTTGCCGCCCCGGAATTCGTCGAGCAGCACCGCGCTCATGCGCTCGGTGTCGTACTCTCCCCTGCCGGCGAGGAAGCCGCGCTTCTTCGCCGCCGCCTCAAGCAGCTCCCAGCCCGCCATGCCGGCCTCCGGCTCGAGCTTATAGCGTTGCCGGAGCGAGTCGGGGTAGAGCTCGCGCAGCCGCACGAGGAGGTTCGCCGCGAGGGTTTCGCGGTCGAGCACGTCGTCCTTGACGGCGCCCGTGACGGCCAGCAGCTCGCCCACCTCCTGTGAGTCGAACTTGGGCCAGAGTATGCCCGGCGTGTCCAGCAGCTCGAGGCCGCGGTCGACCGTTATCCACTGCCGCCCGCGCGTGACGCCGGGCCGGTCGGAGACCGCGGCGGCCTTCTTGCCCGCGACGCGGTTTATAAAGGTGCTCTTGCCCACGTTGGGTATGCCCAGTATCATGACGCGCAGGGCCCTCGTCGCCTGCCCGCGCGCGGCGCGCTGCTCTATGAGCTCCTTCAAAAGCGCGCGCACGGCGTTCGCAAAGCCGTTCACGCCCTTGCCGGACTTGCAGTCCGTCTCCAGGACGGGAAGGCCCTCGCGCCGGAAATATTCGCGCCAGCGCGCCGTGACCTTCGGGTCGGCAAGGTCGACGCGGTTCAATATGACGAGCCTCGGCTTCCCGGCGGCGAGGGAATCGATGTCCGGGTTGCGGCTGGCCATGGGTATGCGCGCGTCGAGGATTTCCGCCGCGGCGTCGACCATGCCCATGTTCTCCTTAATCATGCGCCCGGCCTTGGTCATGTGGCCGGGGAACCACTGTATATTCAGCTTTTCAAGCCCGTTTCCGGCCATTACTTATACACGCTCCCGAAATTCTTGAGGGGATAGAGCGTAAAATACACCTTCCCCATTATGCAGCGCTTGTCCACGCAGCCTATCGTCTCCGTCCGGCTGTCCGTGGAGTGGTTGCGGTTGTCGCCCATGACGAAGACGCAGCCCTCGTCCACCTTGATGGGCCCGATGAAGTCCTGCTCCTCGGTCGTGGCCTCGGCGATATACGGCTCGTCCAGCGGCTCGCCGTCCACGTAGACTATGCCGCGGTCGAAATCTATGTCCACCGTCTGCCCCTCGACCGCGATAACGCGCTTCACCAGCGGCTGGTCGCGATACTCGTCCTTGCGGAAGACGATGATGTCGCCCTGCTTCGGCTCGTAAAACAGGTTGGAGACGATTATCTTGTCGCCGTTTTCAAGCGTGGGCAGCATGCTCTCCCCCACCACGTCGACCAGGCGCACGAAGAAGGAGAAGAGCAGCACGCAGACGATAATCGCCACCACGATGCACTGCATCCAGTCGTATATATCCCGGCGCGCGCTGCGCTCCGGCTGAGCCGCCTCGGGCTTCGTTGTCTCGTTCATGACATTACCTCGCGAAAAAATGCTCTGTCCGCCCGTCAGGCCCCGCGGCCGGACGGAATCAATTTATTATTATACAATCCCCGGCCGCCCCTGGCAAGGAAAATTTCGCCGGGCCGCCGCGGCGCATATGCAAAAAAGGACCAGTCCTGGGACTGGTCCTTTTTGCGCCGGCTGAAGCGGCGGGCCGAATCGGCCCTTCAGATGCGCTCCTTGACCTTGGCCTTCTTGCCCACGCGGTCGCGCAGGTAGTAGAGCTTGGCGCGGCGGACTTTGCCGCGGCGGAGCGTCTCGACGGAGACAATCGTGGGAGAATGCACCGGGAAGACCTTCTCGCAGCCGACGCCGTAGCTGATGCGGCGGACGGTGATGGTCTCGTTGATGCCGCCGTGCTTCTTGGCGATGATGGTGCCGTCAAAGGCCTGGTTGCGGACGCGGTTGCCCTCTTTGACGCGGACGGTGACGCGCACGGTGTCGCCGACGTTCATCTCGGGAAGCTCGGGCTTCATGTACTT
>DVJK01000001.1 GCA_018716795.1 Candidatus Scatomorpha merdipullorum
TTGGTGGCGAGGCTGACGACCACTATGCAGAGGCTGGAGAAGATGAAGGCGGGCAGCAGCTCGTAGATGTTCCAGAAGCCGCCGAGCGGGCGGACGAGCAGGTTCCAGACAAAGACCATGACGCCGCCGCCGACCATGCCGGCAATCGCGCCGGCGCGGTTCGTGCGCTTCCAGAACAGGCTGAAGAGCATCAGCGGGCCGAAGGTCGCGCCGAAGCCGGCCCAAGCGAAGGAGACTATCGTGAAGATGACGCTGTCCTCGTCGAGGGCGATGAAGATGGCTATGACGCAGATGGCGAGCAGGGCGAGGCGGCTTATCCACAGGACGTGCTTGTCCGTGGCGTCCTTCTTCCAGAGGCCCTGGTAGATGTTCTTGGCGAAGGCGCTCGCGGCAATGAGCAGGTAGCTGTCCGAGGAGCTTATCGTGGCGGCGAGGATGCCGGCCATGACGAGGCCCGCGATAATGGGCGGCAGCAGCCGCGTGGAGAGCAGGATGAAGACGTTCTCCGCGTCGGAGGCGGTGGTGAGCGCGGTCGGGTAGAGCTGGCGGCCCATGACGCCGATGAAGACGGCGACGGTCAGGCTTATGAGCACCCAGACCGTGGCGATGCGGCGGCTGCGGGTGAGCTCGCGCTCCTCGCGGATGGCCATGAAGCGAAGCAGCACCTGGGGCATGCCGAAGTAGCCGAGGCCCCAGGCCAGGCCGGAGAGGATGGTCACGGCGCTGTATCCGGCCCTCTCGCCGAACTGCGGCACGCCGTCCGTGATGACCTGGACGCCGTTGGCGTCGGTGACGGGCGTGGCCATGCCGAAGAACTCGAGGAAGCCGGGGATCTCCTTCGCGTTGGCAATGACGTCGTCCACGCCGCCGGCGGTGACGCAGCCCACGGTGACCACGACGACGAGCGCGACTATCATGACGACGGCCTGCATGAAGTCGCTCGCGCTCTCGGCGAGGAAGCCGCCGAGGATGGTGTACAGCAGCACGAAGACCGCGCCGACGACCATCATGGGTATGTAGTCAAAGCCGAAGAGCGTGGAGAAGAGCTTGCCGCAGGTGACGAGGCAGCTCGAGGCGTAGACCGTGAAGAAAATCAGGATGAAGAGCGCGGCGATGGTCATGACCACCTTGCCCTTCTCGTGGAAGCGGTTGGAGAAGAACTCCGGCAGCGTTATGGCGTTGCCGGCCTTCTCGCTGTATCGGCGCAGGCGCTTGCTGGTGATAAGCCAGTTGACGTAGGTGCCGATGGCGAGGCCGATCGCCGTCCAGCTCGCGTCAGCGACGCCGCACCAGTAGGCGACGCCGGGCAGGCCCATGAGCAGCCAGCCGGACATGTCGCTGGCCTCGGCGCTCATCGCCGTGACCCAGGGGCCGAGCGTGCGGCCGCCGAGGAAGTAGTTGTCCGAGGAGCGGTTCGCCCTGCGCGCGAAGGCGAAGCCGATAGCGATGACCGCCAGCATGTAGCAGACCATCGTAATCATAATTTGCATGGTGTCGTTCATAATCCCCCACCTGACATGAAAAAAATTAATGCTCACAGAAGCATTTTTAATGTTACTTCGCAATGATAACACAACAGCGCGAGGAAATCAAGCCAAATCGTACCTTCCCCCAAACAGAAAGCCCGTCAGGGCGCGCCCAAGCGCGCCCCACGGGCTTTCGCCTCGCAGAGTTTCGCGCCCTCACGCGCGAAACAAATTGGCATCATATCCAAATCGCCCGGAATTCAGCAGAATTCCGGGCTTTTCGGGCGAGCTTTGCCCGCCCGAAAACACCTCTCGCAGAGCGAACGTGCAATAAGGACCAGTCCGCAGACTGGTCCTTATTGTGCGCTGAGCGGAGTGCCGGTCCTCATCGCCCGGCCGCTCCGCGGCCGGGCGGGAGACCTCCATTGGCACTGAAAGGCCGTCGAGGCCTTTCAGGCCAGACCCAGTCGTTTGTTTATATACGGCTCCACCTCGTCGTAGGGGATGCCCAGCGCGGCGGAGAACTCGCCGAAGAGCAGCTTCTCGGCCAGCTTCATGAACTTGGCGTCTATCTGCCCGAAGCGGCGGCCGGCGGCCTCGCTCTCGCGCTTCTTGGCGCGTATCGAGACGACGAACCCGGCGACGCCGGCGCAGTCGTGCGAGCAGAGCAGCTGCTGATAGTGCGCGGCGAGCTGGGTGAAGTTGCGCTCGTGCAGGCTGAGGACGGGCATATCCGGCAGGGAGTCGATGAGCGCCTCCGCCTCCTCGCGGGAGATGACCGGCCGCATGAAGACCTTGCCGTCCGCCGGCGCGGATATCGTGCCGCTCTGGTAGAGCGGGCGGAGCAGGTAAAACCGCCGCTCGCTCCCGTCCGGCTGCCTCCGGTCCTCCACGGCCGCCACCTCGCATACCCCTGTGCCTCCGTACACTATCTGTTCCCCAACCGAATACAAAAAAAGCGCCTCCGTAACAAAAATAGTCCCTGGAATCGGATTGAGCCCGGTTTTTCTTCTATGCAGTTACATTATAGCACAGTTTTCGCGTTGGGGTAAGAGCAAATTTTCGCTCCGGACCGTTTTTTTAGTTCCATTTCGGACGGAAATATGCTATAATATGCCTGAGCAAAGCTCAAAGGGGGGGTAAACCATGAAAATCAAGGTCATAACGGTCAGCCGTCAGTTCGGCTCCGGCGGCAGGACCGTCGCCAAGCTCGCCGCCGAAAAGCTCGGCTGGAGCTATTACGACAAGGAGCTCGTACACAAGATTGCCGCGGAGAGCGGCCTGGCCGAGAGCTATATCCTCGACAGCGGGGAGTACGCCTGCTCGACGAATTCCTTCCTCTTCAACTGGGCCATGAGCGCCGAGAGCGGGCGCAATCCCGGCACCCTGCCCGTCTCCGACCAGCTCTACATAGTCCAGAACAACGTCATACGAGACCTCGCCGAGCGCGGGAACTGCGTTATCGTGGGCCGCTGCTCGGACTATATCCTGCGCGACCGCACGGACGTCCTCAACGCCTTCTTCCACGCGGACGACGAGTTCCGCGCCGACCGCATAGTCCGGCTCTACGGCGAGACGCTCGACAAGCCTGCCAAGCGCCTCAAGGAGAAGGACGACAAGCGCAAAACCTACTACCGGCACTACACCGGCCGCGTCTGGGGCGCCGCGAACAACTACGACATCTCCATGGACACCGGCCGCCTCGGCGTGGAGCACTGCGCCGGGATCCTCGCGGACGTGGTGAAGGAGCTCAACAGCCAGGACTGAACCGCCGCCGAGGCGGATAAAAAAGGCCGGGTGCGGAGAGCCGCGCCCGCACGGAAAGAAAGAGAGGGTAAAAGACTATGCGTTGCATGAACTGCGGCAGGGAGCTGCCCGATGGGAGCAGGTTCTGCCAGTACTGCGGCGGCCGCCTGACGGAGCAGGCCCCGCCCCGCCCGCCCGAGGGCGCGCCGAGGCCCGGCCCCATCCCGACGCCGCCTCCCGGCCCCGGCGAGCGCGCCGGGGACGCGCCGAAGCCCGGCCCCGTGCCGCCTCAGGGCGGCGCGCAGCCGAAGGACGCGCCGAAGCCCAAGCCCGAGCCCAAGCCCAAAAAGGAGGGCAACGGCGGCAAGCTGGCCTTTATAATCATCGCGGCCGTGCTCATCGCCGCGCTCGCGGGCCTCAACGTCTATCAGTACGCCGCCTTCGGCTCCACGGCGCAGGAGAGCGCCGACAGGATTAAGCAGCTCGAGGGCGAGGTCAGCTCCAAGGAGAGCGAGATAAACTCCCTCCACGGGCAGATTGACACGCTCGAGAGCGAGGCCCTGGGCCGCGAGAACGAGTTGTCCGCCCTGCGCACGCGCTCCGGCTGGCTTGACGAAATCGCCGAGTTCATCGACGATTACGACGCCGGGTACGCCACCGACTATTTCCGCGCCAGCGAGGCCCTTATAGTGACGACGACCGCGGATTATCTGGAGAGCTTCACGCTCTACACCGAGTATAACCTCGGCATGACCGTCTCCTACGAGACCGAGGGCAGCTCCGCCACGCTCGAGTTCGCCGAGGACACCTGGGGCTCCTCCGTCGACCTCTACGTCTACCCGCAGAGCCCGGGCATCACGATCTTCACCCTGTCCAACGACCTCTACTACGACTCCTTCCGCGTCATGGTCGTGGTCACAGAGTAAGGTGGAGGCCGGCTGAAATTACTTCTCGCGGAGTGGAGTGCGAAAAATCCGCCTGTCCTGAGACAGGCGGATTTCTTTGCGCGCAGCGAAGCGCCGGTCCTCATCGCCCGAAGGGCGGGAAGCCCTAATCGGTACTGAAATGGCGTCGAGCCATTTCAGGCCGGAGCCTCGCGCCTAGGCGAAGAGCTCGGGCTCTTTTCTGTCGGCGCAGGCTTTTTTGAGCATGGTGCGCGTCGCGGCGAGCATGACGGGGTTGAGGCCGC
Organism: Candidatus Scatomorpha merdipullorum; assembly: GCA_018716795.1. Classification (GTDB taxonomy): domain Bacteria; phylum Bacillota; class Clostridia; order Oscillospirales; family Oscillospiraceae; genus Scatomorpha; species Scatomorpha merdipullorum. The sequence continues at coordinate 4,402 of DVJK01000001.1, forward strand.
GGGCGAAGTTCGGGCAGACGAAGACGCAGTGCATACAGGTTATGCACCGTTTGTCGTCGGTCTTGTTCGGCTCGTCGAGGGGTATGGCCCCGACAGGACATTCGCGCGCGCACTTGCCGCACTTGACGCAGCGCTGGCGGTTCGCGCCCGGGTGCATGGGCACGCCGCCGTATTTCTTATAGGGCCGGTTCCCGGGCAGCGCGGGCTCGGAGAAATCGTCCGCGGCGAGCCGGGCCTTGACGCGTGCGGCGAGCTCGTCCATGGCGGCGCGGTCGCCCTCGTCGGGGCGGCCGGCGGCAATCTCCGTCACGATGGAGTGCCGCGCGACGAGCGCCGCGCCGGCGACGACCCTGAAGCCGCGCTCCCTGACGCGGTCGGCCAGCTCGAGCAGGGCGTCGTCATAGTCCCGGCCGCCGTAGACCGCGAGGCAGACGGCGGCCGCGCCGGCGCCCTCCACGGAGCCGAGGAAGTCCGCGAACACGCCCGGGATGCGCCCGCCGAAGACCGGCGCGGCGAAGACAACGAGCTCGCCCTCGGCGAAGCCGAGCCTCTCGGGCCGGGAGGTAAAATCGTGCGCGGCGAAGTCCTCCGCAAGGCCCGCGGCGACGCGCTTCGCGCACAGGGCCGTGCTCCCGCCGGGAGAAAAGTAGACGGCGGATACGTTTTTAATCTCCATAGCTGTCCCTCCAGATGCGTTATCCCGCGCGGAAGAGGGCCGCGCGGGGCCTTTACGGCAACATTTTATCACCGCGCGGCGTCTAATACAAGCGCGTTGCATTGCATGGGTAAACGTGTTAAAATATATTGTATTTTTCCGGAGGTGGCACATGAAACGCATAACCGCCCTCGCGCTTTTGTGCGCGCTTATCATATCCCTCGCCGGCTGCGGCGAGACCGGAGGCGTGAAGCAAAACTCCCTGCCCGAGGCGGAGCTCACGCCCGGCGAGTACGGGCTTAAGGCCGCGGTCGTCTACAACGGCGAGGCGAACGACGGCCTCTGGCGCGACACGCTCTCCCGGCTGGAGCAGCCGCTCCTGCTCGGATTGGAGGCCGAGGCCGTCGACGTCTCGGCGGAGTACAGCCTTGAGGGCTATGGCCTCCTCTACCTGGACGAGAGCATAAAGGCCGCCGCGAACGCCGAGGAGCTGCGCGGCGAAATCCTCGCCTTCGCCGAAAACGGCGGCGCGGTCTACTGCACGAACGGCTTTTACGACTTCTTCCCCGCCGACTTCTTCGGCGCGGAGAGCTTCGCCGAGGTGCCCGACTACCCCTACCACATGGAGTATCCCGAGGTGAGCGCGGATTTGCGCGACGCGCAGGACATAACCCGGGATTTCTACACGCTCTATGAGGCCTACGCCGAGTTCCCCGAGCTCGAGGGCCTTGAGCGCGGCGTGGGCATGGCGCCGGACAGCGCCGTGACGCTCGCGGCCAAGAACGGCCTCGCCCTGAGCGCGGTGAACCGGTACGGTTCGGGCTGGGTTTTCTTCTGCTCCGGCCTCCTGCCGAACCCCTACTACACGCTCGGCACCTCCCTTGAAAACCGCACGGACGAGCAGCGCATCCTCTCCGACACCGCGCTCTCCGCGGCGCGCATACTTGAAAGCGCCTTCGCCTCCTTCGTCCTGAAGCGCACGGTGGGGTACAGCCTCTGGCGCGTCTTCGGAAGCCACGGGAACCCCGCCATGACCTGGGAGCTCCACTTCGAGGAGCTGACGGGCTTCGAAAACGGCTCCGGCACGGCCTTCGCGGACATGCTGCGCGACTATCTGCAGATTCCGAGCTACACGCTCATACGCAACAGCTACACCTGGTTCCTCCGCGCCGAGACGGTGACGAGCCTGCTCGGCCGGAGCGGGGACGGCCTGAGCTTTAAGATGGACATGGACGAGAGCGCCTATTCCTCCGGCACGCACGCCGCCGCGGAGGGCGAGTGGCTGACGCTTGCGGAGCTCGAGGACGGCGGCAGCTATTTCATAGACGACACGCAGTATGACCAGCGCGCCTATCCCTGCCTCGCCGACCTCGACGGCGACGGCGTCCTCGACCTCGTCGCGGGCAGCGCGGACGGAGGCGTCTACTTCTTCCGCGGCCTGGGCTACGACGACCGCATAAAGACCGAGGCGGCCGTGAAGCTCGGCTCCGTCGGGGCGTACAGCGCGCCCGTGGTCTGCGACGCGGACGCCGACGGCACGCCGGACATCCTCTGCGGCGCGGCGGACGGCAATGTCTACCTCATGCGCGGCGAGGGCGATATGAGCTTTGCCGAGCCCGAGCTCTGGCTTGAGACGGAGCTTGAGACGCAGGCCCTGCCCGACGTCGGCGACCTCAACGGCGACGGCGCGCTCGACCTCGTGCTCGGCTCGAACGAGGGCCGCCTGCTCATATACTACGGCTCCGGCGAGGGGCTTGAGCTCTCCGGCGAGAGCGAGGAGCCCGGCTCCTTCGGCGTGGAGGGCGCCTGGCTCGCGCCCTGCGTGGCCGACCTCAACGGCGACGGCCTCGCCGACCTCGCCGTCGGCACCTTCGACGGCTATATCGCCCGGCTCATAAACAGCGGCTCCGGCTTCGACGCCGCGGGCTACATCGAGCTCGACGAGAAAAACTACAAGGGCAGCTATAACGCCAAGTTCGGCAACAACTGCGTGCCCCGCTTCGCGGACATAGACGGCGACGGCCTCGCCGACCTCGTCTGCGGCAGCCTCGAGTACGGCATGAACTACTCCATCGACAGCGAGTATTTCCCGGCCCGCGAGGAGCTCGGCGCCCAGCTCGACTATTTCAGGGAAAACGGCTATTACGTCGGCGTCCACTTCTACACGAACGCCGCCGCCTCGCCGGAGCGCGAGGCCTATGAGCTCGGCCGCCACCTCGAGGCCATGCGCCTCTACGGGCTTGACACCTCGGGCATAGGCGCGAACCAGCACACCTGGCACACCAGCGCCAACTCGCCCACGCAGAGCTTCACCTCGCTCTGGGAGGCGGGCCTGCTCTTCAACACCGGCTTCGCCGCGCCGGGCGACGCGGAGCCCTATCCGCAGACCAGCGCGCGCAACGTCATAAGCCTGCCCTTCTACCTCACGTCGGAGGACGGCGAGAGGACGATACTGCTTCAGAACTGCTCCACCCTGCCCTATTCGGACAGCGCCTGGACGGACATCTCCGCGCGCTGGGACATGCCCGTCGCGGTCTACTACCACTGCGACTTCACCGTCGGCAATGAGGAGAAGACGCGCACGGACATAGAGCGCGTCGAGAACTTCCGTCAGACGCACGGGTACAGCTTCGTCATGGAAAACCAGCTCATGTACGCCTCAGCCGCGGCCATAAACATGACCGCCTCGGTTGAAAACGGCTCCGGCGAGGGCTTCGATATTACCATAACGGCCGGGGCGGAGCACAACCGCGCCGCCATGTACGACGGGGACTATCAGACCTCCACGGGCGCGCGGCTCTCGCTCGGCGAGGCGCTTGCGGACGAGGAGTTGAGCATAGAGGCCGCCGCCTGGCACAGGGACGGGGACGAAATCTACCTCTCCCTCGCCCGCCCGGCGCATATCTCGGGCGGGGAGGCCTCCGAGGGCGCGCACCTCACGCGCATCAACCTGCCCGCCGCCGTCGCCGTCACGGACGCGGGCGCGACGGTGCAGTTCAGGGAGGGCGGCATGATGGAGGCCGCCGTCTCCGGCGCGGCCCATACCGGGAGCGACGGCTGGGCCGTCTCCGAAAGCGCGTCGGGCGAGACCGTCTTCACCTGCTACGACGCGAATCCGCGCACTCTCAACATCATCTTTGGGGAGGAACAAGCATGAATTCAGCCGTCTGCCTGCTCGAGCGGGCATATGAGCTCTGGCCCGAAAACGAGGCCGTCACCGACGAGCGCCGAACCCTCACGTACCGCGAGCTCCGCAATCTCGCCCGCCGCGCGGCAAGCGCGCTCGAGCGCGGGCTCGCCTCCCGCGCGCCGGTCATGGTCTACCTGCCCAAGAGCGCGGAGATGATAGCGGGCTTCGCCGCCGCGCTGTACTCCGGGCGGCCCTACGTGCCCACGGACAGCGCCGCGCCCCGCGGCAGGCTTGAGAAGATAATCTCGAACCTCGCGCCCTCGGCGGTCATAACGAACGCCGCCCTCGCCAAAAACCTGGAGGGCATCGCGGGCGGAACGCGCGTCTTCCTCATGGACGAGCTCGCCGGCGCCGAGGCCGACGACGCGCTCATCGCCTCCGCGCTGGGCGCCGTGACCGACTCGGACCCCGTGTATGTGATGTACACCTCCGGCTCCACCGGCACGCCCAAGGGCGTCACCATACCGCACCGCGGCGTGCTTCTCTTCGCGCGCTGGGCGGAGCGGACCTTCGGCTGGACGAGCGAGACGGTCATCGCAAACCAGGCCCCGCTCTACTTCGACGTCTCCGTCATGGACGTCTACGGCGCGATGCGCTGCGGCGGGCATCTGCTGCTGACGCCGGAGGCCCTTTTCCGCTTCCCGAACAAGCTGCCCGAGTTCCTGGCCGACAACGCCGTCACGCACATATACTGGGTGCCGACCGTGATGATAAACGTCGCGAACTCCGGCGCGCTCGCCTCCGCGGAGCTGCCCGCGCTCAAAACCGTCGCCTTCGCGGGCGAGGTCATGCCGAACAGGCAGCTCAACATCTGGCGCAGGGCCCTCCCGGGCCGCGTCTTCGCGAACCTCTACGGCCCGACCGAGACGGACGTCTGCACCGCCTACATCGTCGACCGCGAATTTTCAGACTCCGAGCCCCTGCCCATAGGCTCGCCCCTGCCGGACATGCGCGTCCTGCTCCTCGGCGAGGACGGGAGGCCCGTGAAGCCCGGCGAGACGGGCGAGATATGCGTCTCCGGCTCCGGCATCCTGCTCGGCTACTGGAACAACCCCGAGCAGACGGCGAAGTCCTCCGTATCCGACCCGGACAACTCCGCCTATCCCACGCGCTATTACCGCACGGGCGACCTCGGCTGGTGGAACGAGCGCGGCGAGCTCATGTACTCGGGCCGCCGCGACGGGCAGATAAAGCTGCGCGGCAACCGCATAGAGCTCGGCGAGATTGAGGCCGCGGCGCGCATGCTGCCCGGGGCCGAGAACGTCTGCGCCGTCTTCGATAAGCCCCGGCAGGAGATAGTCCTCTTCCTCGAGGCCGCGGATGAGATCTCCCTGCCCGCCGTCCGCCGCGGCCTGCGCGGCGCGATACCCGCCTACATGATGCCGGGCCGGGCCGTCACGATGGAAAAGCTGCCCCACAACGCCAACGACAAGATTGACCGCGTCCGCCTCGCCGAATGGCTTGAGGAGAACCGGCCCGGCTGACGCCTCCGGGAGGGCCGGCCGGAGGGCTTTTCGGCGGCCCGGGCGCTGGACAGGCGCCGCGCGCGGTGCTATAATTCAAAAGATTCAAGGACAAAAGGAGCGTTTTTATAATGGACGAGATAACCGCCAGGCTGGACGAATTCATCCGCGAGCGCTGCGAGGTGGGCGACGACCCCGATTACGGCCCGGACGTCAACCTCTTCGACATGGGCTTCCTGGACTCCATGGGCGCGATGGAGGTCGTGACCTTTGCCGAGCAGACCTTCGGCGTGGAGATTACCCAGAAGGACATCACGCTCTACCCCATGAACACGGTCAACGAGATTGCCGAGGTCGTGGGCCGCAAGAAGGGCCTTTGCTGAGGTATGTGGTTCCTCGAAGCCGACGTCGCGCTGCGCTTTCTGGGCGCGGCGCTGCTCTGGGCGGCGGCCTCCGCATTGGCGCGCCGCTTCTGGTCGCAGGCGAAGCTTGACCGCTTCCTCATAGTCCTCGACCTCGCGCTCATCGCCTATGTCAGCGAGTGGCTGGCCGTCTTCTACGCCGCGTATACCCTCGCGACCTGGCTCATAGTGAACGCGGTGAACCGCTTCAGGCGCGCGAAGAGCTTTTTCTTCGTGCTGAGCTGCCTCGTCTGCGCCCTGCCCTTCTTCTATCTGCGCGTGCAGGAGCTCATGCCGGAGCTGCCCATGCTCTTCGCCATGACGGGCATAGCCTACAACATGCTCAAGGCCGTGGACGCCGTCTACTACGTCCACTACACCGGCGAGCGCGTGCCGCTTGTAACCTACGCCAACTACATGCTCTTCTTCCCGGTCATAACCGCCGGGCCCATACTGCGCTATCGCGACTTCTCCGCGAGCCTGAACCGCCCCTCGCCCATCACGGGCGAGAGCCTGACGCGGGATTTCAAGCGCCTCATCCGCGGCTATTTCAAGAAAATTGTCGTCATGGCCCTGGTGACGGAGCTTCTCGACAAGCTCGCCGCCGCCTCGCCCCGGCCCTGGTGGAGCCTCGCGGCCTGCCTCGTGAGCTATTTCCTCTTCTGGCTGGACATGTCCGGCTATGCGGACATAGCCATCGCGCTCGGCGGCTTCATGGGCCTCAAGGTGCCGGAGAACTTCAAAAAGCCGCTCAAGGCCGCGTCCTTCACGCAGTTCTGGCGCAACTGGCACGTCTCGCTGACCGACTGGATACGCGAGCACATCTTCGTCGTGCTCAACGGCAAGCGCCTCACGAAATACCAGGGCGCGCTGATAGGCTTCGGCACGATGGCGGTCATGGGCCTCTGGCACGGCTTCTCGCTCCAGTTCATAGTCGAGGGAGTTTTCAACGGCACGATACTCGCGGTCGAAAACCTCGCGGGCATCACCACGGTCAGCCGCAGGGCGAAGAAGCCCTACCTGTACTTCCGCCGGGCCGTCACCGCGCTTATCTTCTCCTTCACCGCCATATTCTACACGCTTGACGCCCAGCAGCTCGCCAACGTGCTGCGCGGCTTCGTGACGCTCTGAGGAGGCTGTGGAGATGAAATTTGTGCGTTTCATGAAAAAGGGCGGGCTTATCGCCCTCGTCCTCGTCCTGGCCCTGGGCTTTGACGCCCTGCTCGCGAGCTCGTACTGGGTGCGCGACTCCGGCTTCTTCTGGCTCGACGACTTTGAGCTCACGCAGCGCGCCCACCCCGAGGAGGTCTGGGACAAGGTCATCTACGGCTCCAGCGAGCTCACCAGCGGCTACCGCGAGGACATAAGCATAAGCGGCTACGTCAACATGGGCATGGACTACGCGACCGTGACAGACCTCGTCGAGATACTCGAGGGCGGGCACATAGAGCTCGGAAGCGAGCTCGTCCTCGCCCTGAACTGGGGCGCGCTCTGCGACATCATGGACACGAACCCGACCTACGAGTGGCACCGGAAGTGGTACGAGCCCTACGTGTATTTCCAGCGCGACCGCCTCGCCGGGCTGGTCACGGACAGCTTCAAGGCCCTTATTCGCGCGGGCGAGCCGCGCACGAGGCAGTGGCTGACGCAGACGAAGGCCTATTACTTCGGCCATATGGACGAAGCCGAGCTCGCCGGGCGCGTCGAAAAGCTTCACGAGCTCTACCTCGCCGGCGGCCTCGACGACTTTGACGAAAACCTCGCGGCCCTTAACGAGGTCTTCGCCTTCTGCGAGGAGCGCGGCGTGCGCGTGCGCGCGCTCTGGCTGCCGGAAAATCCCGCCGCCCCTGCCGACGAGGTTGACCTCGCCGTGCGCGAGGCCGCGCGCGAGGCCTGCGAGGCCGAGGGCGTGGAGTTTTACGACATGACCGACGCGCTCGACGCCGGCTGCTTCTACGACACGGGCCACATGGAATACGACCACGGCGCCGTGGTCTTTACGGAGGTGCTTGACCAATGGCTGCTCTCGTGAAAAAAATACGCGCCTGGCTTGAAAACAGCGCGCCCGGCCAGCTTCTCCAGGCCGTCACCTACGCCGCCATGGCCCTGCTCGTCCTGGCCTACTTCACCGGCCACGGTGCCTTCATATACGAGGCCTTTTAAGCCGCCCCAAATGCCGGCGGCAAGGGAGCGCAAAAAAGACCGGTCTGCTGACCGGTCCTTTTTGCATACGCCGTATGGGCGGGCGGGGACGCCCGCCCGGCGTCGGTTGACGGACGACGTGGGTTTGCCCGTTGCCCTACACGCACCAGCGTACGTCTCGCAACCACCGTAGGGGGCGGCGTCCTCGACGCCCCGCGGTCGCGGGATTGCCGGGGTGGGTTGGTCGCGGACGTTCGGCGTGGCTGGCGGCACCCGCGTTTCCTACGGTGCGCCCGCCTTGCTTCCACCACCCAACGT
>DVJK01000150.1 GCA_018716795.1 Candidatus Scatomorpha merdipullorum
AGCTGCGCGCCGACGGTCTCGAGCTGCTTTATCGCGGCGGGCCGATATACGTCGCAGGCCACGAGCAGCGGGCGCTTGCCCTGCTTCTTCATGAGCGCGGCGAGCTTCGCGCCGTTCGTCGTCTTGCCGGCGCCCTGAAGGCCCACGAGCATACAGACGCTCGGGCTCTTCGAAGAGATGTTGAGCTTCTTGTTCTCGCTGCCCATGAGGGCGCAGAGCTCCTCGTTGACAATCTTTATGACCATCTGCGCGGGCGTCAGGCTTTCGAGGACCTCCGCGCCCTTCGCGCGCTCGGTCACGCGCTTGACAAAGTCCTTGACGACCTTGTAGCTCACGTCGGCCTCGAGCAGGGCCATGCGCACCTCGCGCATGGCCTCGGTCACGTCCTGCTCGGTGAGCCGGCCCTTGCCGCGGAGCTTTTTGAACGCGGCCGAGAGCTTTTCGGAAAGGCTTTCAAATGCCAATGTCGTATCCTCCGTATCAGGTGTCCAGTACCTTCAGGGCGTCGAGCGCGCGGCGCGCCGCGGCGGCGGCCTCGGCGTCCTCGCTTCCCAGCAGGGGCGTGAGCGTTTCGGAGATGGTCCTGACCGCCTCGCGCCGCTCGCGCATGCGGCTCACGAGCCCGGTGCGCGCGTCGATGTCGCGCATGGCGGCCTCCGCGCGGCGGACAATCTCCCACACGCCCTGGCGGGAGATGCCGTTCATTTCGCCTATCTCGGCGAGTGTGTAGTCCTGGTTATAGTGCAGGTCGAAATACTCCCGCTGCTTGTCGGTGAGCAGGTCGCCGTAGTAGTCGAGGAGCATGGTGAGATATACCGTGTCCTTTTTCACGGCGCAGCCTCCCTCCGTTTTCGAGCCTGTGTATTATACACGATGCCGCAGTGGCTGTCAAGAGCTTTTATTTTACACCCTCCGGCATAGCCGCGCCGCCGCCGGGGCAGAATATACCCAACTGCCTGCTTAAGGGAGGTCAAGCCTTGAATAGGGAAGAAAACGAAAGAAAAATTGACGAAAAAGCCCTCGCGGAGCGCGGCGAGAGGGCGGCCCGCGCCCTTACGGCGGCGGGCTGCGTCTCCGGAAGGGGAGAGGCCCGGCGGATAAGGGGCCTCGTCTCCGCGCTCGCCGGGGCGCGCCGGGGCGCGCGAGGAGAGGCCGGCGAGTGGCTTTGCGACAACATGTATCTCATAGAGCGCGAGGGCCTGGCCGCGGCGGCGGATTTCGCCGCGGCGAAGCGCGTACCGGCGGGCAGGGCGCACAGCCTCGTCTGCGAGGCGGCGCGCGAGCTCTGCGCCGCCGTGGACGGGCGCGTGACGCCGGAGGCCGCCGGGGCCTTCCTCGACGGATTCCTGCGCGTGCGTGCCCTCTCGCTTACGGAGCTCAACCTGCTCGCCGCGGCGCTGCGCGCCGGGCTGACGGAGCTGCTGGCGGAGCTGTACTCCGGCGAAGCGCCGGACGCCGCCGAAGCCGCGGCGGCGATAAGCTCGCTCAGGCGGCTCGCCGCCGAGGATTTGTCCGGGCTCGTCCGCCGCGCGGACGCCGCCGGGGCCGTCCTCGGGCGCGACCCCGCCGGGGCCTATCCGCTCATGGACGAGCGCACGACGGCGCTCTACCGCGCGCGCCTCGCGAAAATCGCCGCGCGCGAGGGCCTGAGCGAGTTGGAATGCGCCCGGCGAGTGCTGGAGCTGGCGGAGGCGCACGCGAACGACGCAAAACGCGGCCACGTGGGCTGGTGGCTCCTCTGCGAGCCGCTGGGAAGGCCGGGAAGGCGCCGCACGGGCCTCGGCTGGGCCGCGGCGCTCGCGCTTTTGACCGCGCTTATCTCCGCCGCGCTGGGCCTCGTATCCGGCGGCGTTTGGACGGCGCTGCTCTCCCTCCTGCCCGTGAGCGCGCTCGTGAAGGGCGCGCTGGACGCCGCGCTGCTGCGCGCCCTGCCGCCGCGGCTCCCGCCGCGCATGGAGCTCGCGGAGGGCGTGCCGCGCGAGGGGAGGACGCTCTGCGTCGTCTCCGCCGTGCTCGCGGGGCCGGAGGACGGCCCCGCCCTCGCCGCGCGGCTTGAGGAATTCCGCCTCGCCTCACGCGACTGCGGCGGCGAACTGCGCTTCGGGCTGCTCTGCGACCTGCCCGAGGCCGCCTCGGCGCGCCTTCCCGGCGACGACGTGCTTATCGGGGCGGCCCGCGAGGCCGTCGAGGGGCTGAACGCCAAATACGGCGGCGGCTTTTACCTCCTCCTCCGCCCGCGCCGGGAGGCCGCGCGCGACCGCGTCTGGCGCGGGTACGAGCGCAAGCGCGGCGCGCTTCTGGAGCTCGCGCGGCTCTGCTCCGGGCGGGAAAGCGAGCTGGAGGTCCCCTCCGGCGAGGCGTCCTGGCTCGGCGGCGTGAAATACATCCTCACCCTCGACGCGGACACCCGCCTGCTGCCGGGCTCGGCGCGCGAGCTCATAGGTGCGATGCTCCACCCGCTCAACCGCGCGGAGATTGACCGCAGCCTCCGCCGCGTGAGCTCGGGCCGCGGCGTCATCCACCCGCGCATAGGCGTCGAGCTCGAGGCGAGCGAGCGGACGCTCTTCTCCCGCACGGCGGCGGGGCCGGGCGGCGTCGACCCCTACGTCTCCGCCGGAGGCGAGGTCTGGATGGACCTCACCGGCTGCGGCGGCTTCGCGGGGAAGGGCATACTGGACGTCCGGGCCCTGCTCGAGTGCTGCTCCGACCTGCCGGAAAACCTCGTCCTCTCCCACGATGCGGTGGAGGGCGCGCTGCTGCACGGCGGCTATATGAGCGACTGCCTGCTCACCGACGGCTTCCCCGCGGCGAGCGCGGCCTTTTTCAAGCGCAGCCACCGCTGGACGCGCGGCGACTGGCAGAACCTCGCCGTGCTCTTCAGGCTGCGCCGCCGCCTGCGCACGGCGGACAAGCTGCGGCTTATCGACAGCGCGCGGCACAGCCTCGTGAGCCCGGCGGCCTTCGCGGCCGTGACGCTCGCGCTTCTGTTCCCGGGCGCGGGCCTCGCCCCGGCGGGCATCGCGGCGGCGCTGAGCCTCTGCCCCGGTCTCGCCCGCGACGTCGCGCGCGCCCTCACGCGGCGCTCCGGCCGGGAGAGGCATCCGGGCTCCGCGCTCTACGGCGCGGCGCTGGGCGCGGGGCGCTTCGTGCTCCGGCTGCTCCTCCTGCCCTGCGCGGCCTGGACGGCCCTCTCCGCGGCCTGTATGGCGCTCTGGCGCGCGCTCGTCTCAAAGCGGCGGCTTTTGCAGTGGCAGACCTCGGCGCAGCAGGCCGCCTCCGGCCCGGCGGGCACGCTGCTCGCGCATTGGCCGGCGGCCGCCGCGGGCGCGGCGCTTTTGATATTCTCGCCCGAGCCCGCGGGCAAGGCGCTGGGCATAGTCTGGCTGCTTGCGCCCCTGTTCGCCCTCAGCCTCGATCGCGAGAGGCCGCGCGAGCGCGCCCTCGGCGCGCGGAGCCGGGAGTTCCTGCTTCGCGAATGCGCGAAAATGTGGGCGTATTTTGACGAAAACTGCACGGCCGCGCGCGGGTATCTCCCGCCCGACAACGTCCAGGAGCAGCCGCCGGTCGGCGCGGCGGAGCGGACCTCGCCGACGAATATCGGCCTCGCCCTCATAAGCTGCCTCGCCGCGGCGGATTTGGCCCTCGCGCGGCCGGAGCGGGCGGCGGAGCTCGCCGAGGGCATGCTCGAGACCTGCGAGCGCCTTGAGAAGTGGCGCGGCCAGCTCTACAACTGGTACGACCTCCGGACGCTCCGGCCGCTTTCGCCGCGCTATGTCTCCACGGTGGACAGCGGCAACCTCGCCGCGAGCCTCACGGCCCTCGCCGCGGGGCTTCGCGAATACGGCCGCGGCGACCTGGCCGCGCGGGCGATTAAACTGCGCGACGGCATGGATTTCTCCGCGCTCTACGACGAAAAGCGCCGCCTCTTCCGCATAGGCTTCGACGCCGGGAAGGGCGGGCTGAGCGAGGGCAGCTACGACCTGCTCGCGAGCGAGGCGCGGCTTACGGGCTTCTACGCCGTCGCGCACGGCGACGTGCCCGCGAGGCACTGGCGGCAGCTCTCCCGCGCCCTCGTGGGCCGGGACGGCCTGCGCGGCCTCGCGAGCTGGACGGGCACGATGTTCGAATACCTCATGCCCGAGCTCTTCCTGCCGCTCCGCCGCGGCTCCCTGCTCTGGGAGAGCGCGCGCTTCTGCCTCTACGTCCAGCGGCGCGACGCGCCCTCCGGCGGGCCCTGGGGCCAGAGCGAGAGCGGCTTCTTCGCCCTCGACGCGGCCCTCGCCTATCGGTACAAGGCGCACGGCTGCGCCGCGCTCGCGCTCCGGCGCGGGATGGACGAGGACAGGGTCTTCGCGCCCTACGCGGCCTATCTGGCCCTCGCCGTCGCGCCGGACGCCGCCGTGCGTGACCTGAGGCGCTTCGCCCAGATAGATCCCGGCGGGCGCTACGGACTCCATGAGGCGGTCGATTTCACGCCGGGGCGCTGCGCCGGAGGGCGCGGCGAGGTCGTCCGCTCCGTGATGGCGCACCACCTGGGCATGAGCCTCGCCGCCGCGGCGAACGCGCTCCTGGGCGGCGTCATGCAGCGGCGCTTCATGGCAGATCCCGCCATGGCGGCCTTCGCCCCGCTGCTGGCCGAGCGAGTGCCGGAGGGCGCCGTGCTCCTGCGCCGGAGGCTGGCGAGGGCTCACGAGCGGGCGGGGCGGCCCGAGTTCGGCGTCGCCTCCGCCGAGGGCGAATGCGGCGCGGGAGACGCGCGGGTCTTCGCGCTCTCGAACGGGGTCTACGGCGTGCAGTGTACGGACTCCGGCCTCTTCCGCTCGAGCGCCGGCGGCGTGAGCGTATACCGCGGCTTTGAGTCGCCCGCAGGCCCCGCCGGGCTGCGCTTTGAATTCCTGGACGGGGAGGGCCGCGCCGCGGACCTGCAGCCCCTGCCCGCTTCCGAGGGCGGGCTGCGCTTCAAATACCGCCTGCGCGGCGGCCTGCTCCGCTTCGACGGTGCGCGCGCGGACGGCTTCGCCTGCTCGCTCACCACGGGCGTCACGGCCTCGGACATGGCCGAGCTGCGGATAGCAGAGCTCTCCGCCCCGGGCGGGCTTGACGGCGCGCTCCGCCTCAGCTTCGAGCCCGTGCTCGCGCGCACGGAGGACTTCGAGGCGCACCCGGCCTTCTGGCGGCTGGGCCTGCACGCCGAGGTGCGCGAGGGCGCGCTGCTCATCCGGCGCCTGCCGCGGCAGAAGCTCGCCGCCTGCTGGCTCTGCCTGGCCTCGGACGCGCCGCTTGAATACCGCGCCGACGCCTCCGGCGAGTCGCTCGGCTGGCTGGCCCATCCCCTCGTGACGGCCTGCGCCCGGGTCCGGACGGAGCCGGGCGGGGTTTTCCGCGCGCGCTTCGCCCTCGCCTTCGCCGCGACGGAGCGGGAGGCGCTCGACTCCGCGCGGCGGGCCCTCGGCTGCGGCGCGGGGAAGCTGGCCGACCTGCCCTCGGCCCTCGGCGCGCTCTACGGTGCGGACGCGGCGGCGCGCGGACTGCCCGAGCTGGCCGCCCGGCTGTGCTTCCCGCGCGTCGAGGGCGGCGGGACGGCGCGCGGCGCGCTCTGGGCCCTCGGCGTGCCGGGCGACTTCCCCATAATCTGCGCGCGCGCTTCAAAGGACGGCGAGGACGCGGCCCGGGCGGCCATAGCCCGCCACGCCATACTGCGCTGCTGCGGAGTGAGGTCCGAGCTCGTCTTCCTCACCGGCGACGGCGGGGAATACCACCGCGACGCGGCGCGCGCCGTCTCCCGCGCGCTCTCGGCGGCGGGGCTCGAGGCGCTTTACGCCGCGCGGGCCGGCGTATACTGCGTTGGCGCGGACTCCGAAGGGGCCGTGGAGCGCTCCGCGGCCGTCGTGCTCGACGCCAGGGGCGAGCCGCTGCCGCCCAAATACGCCGCGCCGGCCTTCGCGGGTTCAAGCTTTGCGCTCCGGCGCGGCGGCAGGCCGGAGTGCGAATACGCGCCGGGCGAATTCCGCTTCACGGTGCGCGGGCGCCTGCCGGAGCGCTGCTGGAGCCTGCCCATGTCGAACGGGCGCTTCGGCTATATCGCCGCGGACTGCGGCCTCGGCAATATGTGGGCCGGAAACGCGCGCGAGGAGCGCATAAACGCCTGGCTCTGCGACGAGCTCGCCGCCTCCGGGCCCGAGACGCTCGAGACGGAGAGCGGCGAAGCCCGCGCGAGCCTCTTCGCCGCCGAGGACGGGGAGGACTGCCGAGTGAGCTTCGGACTCGGCTATGCGGTCTGGGAAAAGCTCGGCGCGCGCGTCACGGCCTTCGTGCCCCTCGACGCCGCGGCGCGGCTGCTTATAATCGAAAGCCCGCCCGGCGCGGTGTACTGGCACACGACGCTTCAGCTCGCCGCCGAGCCGCGCGACGCCGCCTTCACGGTCACGGCCGCGGCGGGAGGGCTTCTCTGCGCGCGGAACGCGAGAAGCGGCCTGGAGTTCGCCGCCGCGTTCTCGGAGGAGGCCTCGGCGTGGAGCTGCGACGAGTACGCCTGGCGTGCCGGGAGGCCCGGCGCGGAGGCCGGAGCGGGGCTCTCACCCTGCTTCGGCGCGGTGCTGCCGCGCGCGGAGCGGATAGTCGTCGCCTGCGGCGTCTGCGGCGCGGAGGAGCTGCGCCGCCTGGCGCGGTATGAAAACGCCGCTGTCGAGCTCGAGCGCGTCCGGGCCCGGTACGCGCGGCTCTGCCGCTTCTCGCTCGGCTCCGCCCATCCGGCGCTCGAGCGCTATATGGACGGCTGGGCGGTCTATCAGACGCTGGCCTGCCGCATGGCGGCGCGCACGTCCCTTTACCAGAGCGGCGGGGCCTTCGGCTTTCGCGACCAGCTCCAGGACGCGGTGAACCTCCTGCCGGTCGAGCCCTCGCTCGCGCGAGAGCGCATCCTCGACTGCTGCGCGCATCAATACGCCGAGGGCGACGTCATGCACTGGTGGCATCCCGGCGCGCCGGACAGGGGAGTGCGCACGCGCATCTCGGACGACCTGCTCTGGCTGCCCTGGGCCGTCTGCGAATATATCGACGCGACGGGCGACGAGGGCGTCCTCGCCGAGAGCGCGCGCGGAATCTCCTCCGCCCCGCTCGATGAAGGGGAGGACTCCCGCTATGAGCCCGCCGGGCCCTCCGGCGAACCCCAAAGCGTCCTCGCCCACGCCGCCGCGGCGCTCAGCTGCGCGCTGCGCCGGGGCTTCGGGCCGCACGGGCTGCTCAAAATGGGCTCCGGCGACTGGTGCGACGGCTTTGACGGCGTCGGCGGCGAGAGCGTCTGGCTCACGGAATTCTTCGCGCACACGGCCCGGCGCTTTGTGAAATACCTCGACACGCCCTCCGCCGCGGCCCTTACGAGCGCCGTCCGGCGCTGCATGCGCGGCATAGAGGCCGCCTGGGACGGGGAGTGGTACCGCCGCGGCTATTTCGCCGACGGCCGCCCGCTCGGCTCGCGCGGGAGCGAGGGCTGCAAAATTGACGCCGTCGCCCAGGCCTGGGCCGCCTTCGCGCTCTGCGACGAGGAGCGCGTCAAAACCGCGCTCAAAAGCGCCGTCTCGGCCCTGCAGGACGAAAAAAGCGGCCTCATGCGGCTCTTCGACCCGCCCTTCGGCGAGGACACGGAGCGCGCCGGCTATATAAACGGCTACGGCCCGGGCTTTCGCGAAAACGGCGGGCAGTATACGCACGCGGCCGTCTGGCTCGCCCTCGCCTGCCACCGCTGCGGCCTTCGCGCCGAGGCGGAGAGCATAATGCTCGGCCTTTTGAAGCGCGGCGAGGGCTACGGCGCGGAGCCCTTCGTCCTCGCCGCGGACGTATACTCCGCGCCGGAGAGGTACGGCCGGGCGGGCTGGAGCTGGTACACCGGCTCGGCGGGCTGGTTTTACCGCGCGGCGCGGGAGATATTCGGCGGGAAACGTTGACGGAAAATTTACAAAAACAGTGTTAAAGGTGGTGGTAAGTTGAGAAGCTATCTGTTATAATGTTAAACTGCAAAAGACTGAGGTGAGGCGAGGGAAATGGATTACCGCCGCGACGAGATAATGCCCGGCGTGTTTTTGAGCGCGCTGAAAACCGAAAAGTTCAAAACCGCGGCCCTCTGCGCGGCGCTGCTCAGCCAGCTCGAGCGCGCGGACGCCTATATGGACGCGCTCATCCCCGCCGTGCTCCGGCGCGGCACGGTGAGCTGCCCGGATATGGCGAGCCTTATGCGCCGGCTCGAGGAGCTGTACGGCGCGGCGGCCGCGCCGGTCGTGCTGCGCGTCGGCGAGGTGAGCGTCACGGGCTTCTACTCCACCTTCCCCGAGGGCCGCTTCCTCCCGGAGGGGAAGAGCGAGCTGGCCGAGGCCGCCGGGCTTCTGGGCGAGCTGCTGACCGCGCCGAACACGCGCGGCGGCCTGCTGCGCTCGGAGTATGTCGACAGCGAGAAAATGAAGCTTGCCGAGCGGATACGCGCCGCGAAAAACGACCGCGAGGCCTACGCCGCGCAGAGGCTCATTGAGCTCATGTGCTGCTATGAGGACCTGGCCGCGAGCGTGCTGAGCGACCCGGAGGAGGCCGAGGGGATACGCTATACGCGCCTCACCCGCCGGTACCGCGAGCTGCTTGCGAAGAGCCCGGTGGAGGTTTTCTACTGCGGCGCGGAGGACTTCTCCGCCGTGCGCGACGCCGTCCTGCCCGCCCTCGCGGGCCTGCCGCGCGCGGAGCTCGACTTCGACATAGGCACCGACGTGCGCATGAACGCCGTCGAAGCCGAGCCGAGGCGCTTTTTCGAGACGATGGACCTCCGCCAGGGCAAGCTCGCCATGGGCTGGCGGCTCGGCGAGTGCATGGAGGAGCCGGACGGCGCCGCGCTGCGCGTCTTCAACGCCGTCTTCGGCGGCACGGCGATGAGCCGGCTCTTCACGCGCCTGCGCGAGGAGCGCTCGCTCTGCTACTACGCCTCGAGCGGCATAGACGAGGTCAAGGGCCTGCTCTTTGTCCAGAGCGGGATAGATAAGGAAAATTACGACGCCGCCGTCGAGGGCGTCTGCGCCGAGCTCGCCGCCATAGGCCGCGGCGAGATAAGCGGGGAGGAGCTGGACGCCGCGCGGCGGTACTGCTCCCAGGCGCTCCGGCTTGTGCCGGACGACCCCGTGGAGCTCATGGCCTACTACATGAAGATGAACATCACCGGCGCGGACATATCGCCGGAGGAGCTGGCCGCGCTCTGCGAGGAGGTCACGGCCGAGGAGGTCGCGGAGATTGCCCGCGGCGCGCAGCTCGACGCGGTGTATTTCCTCAGCGGAGAGGACGAGGAGGCGGAGGAGGAATGACGATGCAGCGCCGCGAATATCCCGGCCTCGGCGACGCGCTGTGGGCGGGTACGCTTGAAAACGGCCTTCCGATATATGTCGTGCCCCGGCCCGGCTTCCGCCGCCGCCAGGCGCTGCTCGCGGTCAACTACGGCGCGGCGGCGCGCGACTTCACGCTCGAGGGCCGCAGGGAGTCCACTCCGGCGGGCACGGCGCACTTCCTCGAGCACAAGATGTTCGACCTGCCCGAGGGCAATGCCATGAGCATTTTCACCGCCCGCGGGGCCGATTCCAACGCCTGGACCGCCGCCGACATGACGGCCTACTACTTCGAGTGCGACGAGCTCTTTGAGGAAAACCTTGAGCTGCTTCTGAGGCTTGTCTCCACGCCCTATTTCACGCCCGAGAGCGTCGAAAAGGAGCGGGGCATCATCGCGCAGGAGATACTTATGACGGAGGACGACCCGAGCTTCGTGCTGTACACCGACGCCATGGGCGCGCTTTTTGAGCGGCACCCTCTGCGCGAGAGCGTGGCCGGCACGGTGGAGAGCATCGCGGGGATTACGCCCGAGACGCTTTACGCCTGCCACCGCGCCTTCTACCGGCCCTCGAACGCGGCCCTCTGCATCGTGGGCGACGTGGAGCCGGAGCGCTGCGCCGAGGCCGCCTCGCGCGTTGAATGGACGGACGGCGGCGGCTGCGCCGCGCCGGACTTCGGCCCGCCGGAGGGCCTCGAGCCCGTCAAAACGCGCACTGAGCGCGCCATGGACGTCTCCGAGCCGCTTTTCACCGTCGCGGCCAAGCTCTGCACGGCCCTGCCGCAAGGGGAGGAGGCCTCCCGGCTCATAACCGCCGGCGCGCTTGCGGCGCGCTGCCTCTTCGGGCAGAGCTCGGAGTTTTACACCTCGCTCTACGCCGAGGGGCTGCTCCGCGGCGACTTCTACCGCGACGTGAGCCCGCTGGCCGGCACGCTGCTCTTCGAATGCGGCGGCGCGAGCGCCGAGCCCGGGCGCGTCTTCGAGCGGCTGTGCGCCGCCCTCTCCGCCGCGGCGGGGCGCGGGCTGGACGCGGCCGGCTTTGAGCGCGCCCGCCGCGCCGACTACGGCGTCAGCCTGCGCATGCTCAACGACGCGGACGCCCTCGCATCCGCCCTCGCGCGCTGCCACTTCGGCGGCTACGGCCTCTACGAGGGCTTTGAGCACATCCGCGCCGTCACCCTCGGCGAGGCCGAGGCCTTCGTGCGGGAATATCTCCGGCCCGAGCGGCTGGCCTTCTCGCTTGTCAACCCCAAGGAAAGGACCTGATTTTCCATGGAAACGCAGATACCAACCATGATGCGCGACGCCGCGATAAGCTTCCCCATGCTCGGCGACCTCACGCTCAACTTCCCGGCGGGCTTCACTTTCAGCCTCTTCGGGCACGAGTTCACGATATACATGTACGGCATCGTCATGGCCGCCGCCTTCCTCGCCGCCGTGTTCTACGCGAGCAAAAAAGCGCCGAAGGTCGGCATAAAGAGCGACGACGTCTTCTCCCTCGTGCTCTGGGTGCTGCCGCTGGCCATTGTCGGCTGCCGCATATACTATGTCATCAGCGAGTGGGATCAGTTTAAGGATGATTTAATCTCCATCCTCTATATTTGGGAGGGCGGCATAGCCATGTACGGCGGCACGATAGCCGGCGCGCTGACCATCATCGTCTGGTCCAAGTGCAAGAAGATACCCTTCGCCGCCACGCTCGACATGGGCGGGAGCGCGCTGATACTCGGCCAGGTCATAGGCCGCTGGGCCAACTTCGTCAACCGCGAGGCCTTTGGCTATCAGACCGACATCTTCTGCCGCATGGGCCTGACCAGGCCGGGGCACGAGACGGTCTACGTCCACCCGACCTTCCTGTACGAGAGCCTGTGGAACCTCGCCGGCTTCCTCATAATCAACTTCTACTGGTACAAAAAGGACCACCGCAAATACGACGGCCAGCTGTTCCTCTTCTACGTCTTCTGGTACGGCACGGGCCGGGCGATGGTCGAGGGCCTGCGCACGGACAGCCTTTACATACCCGGCACGGGCATCCGGACAAGCCAGCTCGTCGCCGCGTGCAGCGCGGTCATTGCGCTCGCGCTTCTGCTGGTGAACCTCAAGCGGCCGCACAAGCCGCGCTACGTCGACGTCAAGGCCGCGGCCGCCGCCGAAGCTCCCGCCGGGCCCGCCGCGGAGACCGCCGGGCCCGTGGAGGCAGTCGAGCCCGCCGAGGCAAAGACCGAGGCCGCGGAGGCAAAGGCCGAACCCGCGGAGACGGAGGCCGGGTCCGCCGCCGGGCCGGACGGGGCCGAAACGGAAGAAAAAAGCAGCTGACACACTCATTATAATTAGGAGGAACAACGAAATGTCCGATTACAACGATCTGCTCAACTCTCTCAAGGCGGCCGCGGGCAGCGCCGCGAATATGGCCAGGGACTTCGCCGAGAGCGCCGGGGAGAAGGCGCGCGGCCTCGCCGGGAACGCCGGTGAGAAGGCCAGGCTCGTCGCCCGCCTCGCCAAGCTCTACCGCGAGGCAAACTCCAAGCGCTCCGAGCGCGACGAGGCCTACACGGAGATAGGCCGCCTCTACTTCGAGAGCGCCGACAAGAAGAACCCCGGCGAGCTCTATGTGCGGCTCTTCGACCGCGTCATGCTGGCCAACGCCGCCATCGAGCGCGCCGAGGCCGAGATGCGCGAGTGCGCCGACGCCCTGAGCGACCAGGGCGTGGAGGTCAACTTCGAGCACGTCGTCGACGACGCTGAGGCCGCCGCCCGGGCCGATGCCGAGCCCGAGGGCGACAAGATTTTCGAGTTCGCCGTCTACCGCGACAAGAAGGAGGCGGAGGCCGAGCCCGAGGTCGAGGTGGAGATAACCGAGGAAAAGCCCGAGGACGACAAGCCCGCCGAATAAAACGAAGCGGCCCGCTCAAACCTGAGCGGGCCGCAGGCAATAGGGCCTCCCGCCCTTCAGGCGATGAGGACCGGCGCTTCGCTGCGCGCAAAGAAATCTGCCGGCCGAGGCCGGCAGATTTTTCACACTCCGCTCCGCGAGAAGTATTTTCGGGCGGGCAAAGCTCGCCCGAAAATGATTTCAATTTTTTCTCCGCAAAGAGGCGAAGCTTAAGCGAGGTTTTTATCCTATCCCTATTATCCCGTACACCTCGTGCAGGTCGCGTATCTCGTAGTCCGCGTGCACGCCGAGCGTGTTCGCCTCGCCGCGCGGGTTATACCAGCAGGTTTTTATCCCCGCGCGCACGCCGCCGGTTATGTCGCTCGTGAGCGAGTCGCCGATTATCAGCGCGCGAGACCTGTCCGCTGCGCCCGGCGCGGCGAAGACGGCGTCGAAAAATTCGCGCGCGGGCTTCTCAAAGCCTATCTCCTCGGAGAGGAAGACGGCGTCAAAGAGCTTGTCCAGCCCGGAATTTTTGAGCTTCCTCGTCTGCGCGACGACGGTGCCGTTCGAGACGGCGTACTGCGCTATCCTGCCGCGAAGGCTCGCGACAATCGCGTAGCTGTCGTCATGGAAGGCCACCGTGTCGCCGAGGCGTATCTGATAGAGCTCGTTGAACTCCGGCGCGAGGGCCGCGTCGATGCCCTCGGCCTCGAAAAATTCGCAAAAGCGCCCGACAAGGATTTCGGGCTTCGTCCTCTCGCCGCGCTCGAGCGCCTCCCACCAGCGCTTGTTGATGGCCGCGTAGCGCGCGACCATTTCGTCCGAGCACTCGCCGAGGCCGAATTCCAGGAAAAGCGACTTCACCGCGGCGCTCTCCGCCGCCGCGAAGTCCAAAAGCGTGCCGTCTATGTCCCAGAGCAGTGCGTCAAAATCAGCCATGTGCCGCCTCCGATTTTTTTCACCAGTCTACCACGCCCGGCGCGCGATTGCAAGCGGCGCTGAGCGGAAGGGGTATCTGCCGCGGCTGGAAAAAATCAGGCCAATAAAACCGAACAGTCGAGGGCGAGCGCCCGGGAACTCATGGGGTTCCCGGGCGCTTTTTCGCGCCGGGCCCGCGCGCGTGTATTCCCTACGCGGTAATGCCGTTCGCGGGCTGGCTCAGGATATCCGTACCCGTGAGCGTTATTACATATTCGGCCCCAGTTGTCCTGGGGTACTACTAAAGGAGGAGTTTCCCATGAGAACTCTCAAGAAGTCTCTGGCCCTCGTGCTGGCGCTCGTCATGGTTCTCGGCCTCGGTGTC
>DVJK01000151.1 GCA_018716795.1 Candidatus Scatomorpha merdipullorum
GATGCAGGTTTCAGGGGAGCCGTGAGGTACAGTTTATCACACCCTCTGCGTTGTATGCCGCAAGTTTGGTTTCGCAGTCGCCCGTAGGGTGCACCGTCCTCGGTGCACCGTGGCTGCGTGACTGCCGTGGCGGGTTAGACGCAGACGTTCGGCCTGACCGATTTTGCCCGCGCTACCCACGGTGCGTCAACCGTGTGTTGACCGACCAACGATTTATATTTCGCGGGCACAGCCCGCGCACCATTGGTGGGCGTGAGGAAACAGCACCCGCCGTGTCATATGCCGCAACCTTCGTCTCGCACCCACCGTAGGGGGCGGCGTCCTCGACGCCCCTTGCGTTGGATGACTGCCGAGTTGGGTTAGCCGCATCCGTTCGGCGTGACCGATTGCACCCACGTTTCCCACGGTGCGCCATCCTCGCGTCCACTACCCAACGTATCCAATCCCGCGGGCGCAGCCCGCGCACCATTTCATCCGGGCGCACCAACCTTGCCCTAAGACCCACGCCGGGCGGGCGTGGAAGCCCGCCCCTACGAGGTATCCGCATCTCTCCCACGCCGGCCTCAACCCCTCAGTCACGGCGCAGTGCGCCGCGACAGCTCCCCTTTTAGGGGAGCCGAGGGTGGGCGGAGACGGTTGGCCTTGCGCATCTGCTTTCCGCGATATAGGGGTGCGGCGCGCAGGCGCCGTTTATGCGCAAAGCCCGCGCATGGGCGCGGGCTTTTTTTATTCGGCTGGCGCTTCCTCCGGCGGCTTTTTGCCCTTGTGCAGGGCGAGGGCGGTGGTGAGCGGGCGCTTTTCGCTGCGCTGCTCGAAGAAGGCGATGACGGAGAAGGTGACCGCGCCGAGGAAGCAGACGAAGAGGTCCTCCATCGTGTCGTAGATGCCTATGTCCAGATAGCCGCCGAGGCCGAGCCGGTAATAGCTGCCGTCGGAGAGCTCGAGTATCGTGTCCGTTATGCCGCTTATGACGACGGGCGTATTGCTCAGCGTGGGGTCGAGGTCGACGGTGGCTATCCGGCTGAGCACGGTGTCCTTCTGCATGTCGAAGAGCAGCCAGCGGTCCGCGGCGAACTCAAAGAACTCCCAGAGCACGCCCATGGTCATCGAGAAGCAGAACGCGACGACGGCGAGATACACCGGCGAGAGCTGCACGCGCACGCGCTCGCTCTTGTTGAGCAGGTTCACAAGCGAGAAGCCCACGGCCGCGAGCAGGAAGCCGGAGCTGGTGTGCAGTATCGTATCCCAGTGCTCATACTTGAGGTAATAGCTGTCCAGCTCGCCGAGAATCTCCGCCATGAAGACGAAGACGAATATCACGATTTCAAGCACGCTCGGTATCTCGATATTCATGCGGTTCTCCACGAACCGGGGCAGCACGTAGAGCAGCAGCACGAAGGCGCAGACGATGGCGTTGTCGAGGTGGCCGTTGAAAAGGCTGCGAATGAGGACGAGTATGACAATCGTTCGCAGGATTACGTAGGTCCAGAAGACGCCCGGCTCCTCCCTCATCTTGCGCGCCCAGGTCATGCGGTTGGCCTCCCGCCGCTCCCGCCTGCGCAGCTTCCGGCTCTCCTTGCTCATAGTTTCCCTCCAAAAAGTGCTCATTCGCAGAGCGTAGTTAATTTATTTTATCAGGTTGCGGGAATTATCTCAACTCACAGCTGCCCCGTTTTTGTCCGGGCCGGCAAAATATCCGAAAGGATATTGACAATGTCCGCGTGGCGCGTTATAATGTCCACCGCAAGTGAACATTGCAGATGAAGCGCTCAGGAAAAAGCTAAGCTTGCCGAAGGAGTGAAACTCTCAGGCGTCCCGCGGGATGAGGACTGTGCGTGGATGGACTCTGGAGAAGCTCAGCGATGAGGGCCGAAGGTGCAAGGCGGCGTAAGCCGCTAATCTCTCAGGCAAAAGGACAGAGGTTTAGGCTCACCGGGCGTATGCCCGGCTTTGGGCCTTTCCTTTCTCGGCTGCGGGCTTTTCCGCAGCTTTTTTGTTCACAGAGGGAGGAGAAAAAATGTCCGGGCTTGAAGAAATACTGTACGGCATCGTAGTAAAAATCAACGAGTATCTGTCAAACTATATCCTGGTGTTCCTGCTTATCGGCGTGGGCCTGTGGTACACCATACGCACCCGCTTCATCCAGCTGCGCTGCTTCGGCGAGGGCATGCGCCGGACCTTCGGGAACTTCAAGCTCAAGGGCTTCAAGCACGACAGCGGCATGAGCTCGTTCCAGGCCCTGGCCACGGCCATAGCGGCGCAGGTGGGCACGGGCAATATCGTCGGCTCCTCGGGCGCCATACTGACCGGCGGCCCCGGCGCCATCTTCTGGATGTGGATAATCGCCTTTTTCGGCATGGCCACCATCTACGCCGAGGCCACGCTGGCCGTCAAGACCCGCGTCAAGGCCGCGGACGGCAGCATACACGGCGGCCCCGTATACTACATCACCACGGCCTTCAAGGGCGGCTTCGGCAAATTCCTCGCCGGCTTCTTCGCCGTGGCCATCATACTCGCCCTGGGCTTCATGGGCTGCATGGTGCAGTCCAACTCCATAGGCTCGACCTTCGAGACGGCCTTCGGCATCCCCTCCTGGATTGTCGGCGTCGTGCTCGTCGTCATCTGCGCGTTCATCTTCCTCGGCGGCACCAAGCGCCTCGCCTCCGTCACGGAAAAGCTGGTGCCCCTCATGGCGGCCATATTCATCCTCGGCGGCCTCGTGGTGCTCGCCGTCCGCATAAAATTCATACCGGAGACCATCGGCCTCATCTTCCGCTACGCCTTCCAGCCCCAGGCGATAATAGGCGGCGGCTTCGGCTGGGCCCTCAAGACCGCCATCACCCAGGGCGCGAAGCGCGGCCTCTTCTCAAACGAGGCCGGCATGGGCTCCACGCCGCACGCGCACGCGCAGGCCAATGTCAAGGACCCGCATGAGCAGGGCGTCGTGGCCATGATAGGCGTGTTTATAGACACCTTCATTGTCCTCACCCTCAACGCGCTTGTCGTCATAAGCACCCTCTATACGCACGACGGGCCCCTCGCCGGAGGCTACACCGGCAGCATCGTGGACGTGCTCAACAGCTCGAATCTGGCCCAGACCGCCTTCGGCAGCGTCTTCGGGGAGAGCTTCGGCGCGATATTCGTCGCCGTCTGCCTCTTCTTCTTCGCGTTCTCGACCATACTGGGCTGGAACCTCTTCGGAAAAATAAATGTGATATACCTGTTCGGGCAGAAGGCCGCGCCGGTGTACTCGGTCATAGCGCTGGTCTTCATATTTGTGGGCACCCTGGCCTCCAACAGCCTCGTGTGGGAGCTGACCGACATGTTCAATTTCCTCATGGTCATCCCGAACGCGATAGGCCTCTTCGCCCTGACCTCCGCCGTCCTCGCCATAGCCAACCGTCCGCACGACGGCAGGCTCTCGGACAAACCCGCCAGGTAAACAGCACAAAGCGAAAGAACCGGCCCGAGGGCCGGTTCTTTTACTTTTTTGCCGATACTATGGAGCCAGTTAATTGTTTTTGCG
>DVJK01000152.1 GCA_018716795.1 Candidatus Scatomorpha merdipullorum
GAGTCCGGAGGACATAGAGGTGCTGATACACCCCGAGAGCGTCGTCCACAGCGCGGTCGAGCTCGTGGACGGGACGGTTATAGCCCAGCTCGGAGTGCCGGACATGGGCCTTCCCATACAGTACGCGCTCACGTACCCCGAGCGCTGCCCGAGCGCGAGCGAGCGGCTGGATTTGACGCGCCTCGCCGGGCTCAGCTTCCTGAGGCCGGAG
The DNA here is from genome assembly GCA_018716795.1 of Candidatus Scatomorpha merdipullorum. Lineage (GTDB taxonomy): Bacteria > Bacillota > Clostridia > Oscillospirales > Oscillospiraceae > Scatomorpha > Scatomorpha merdipullorum. Next base: position 212 of record DVJK01000152.1, read on the forward strand.
CTCGAGAAGACGCCCTGCCTTGCGCTGGCAATGGACTGCGCCCGGCGCGGAGGGAACGCGCCCGCGGTCATGTCCGCGGCGAACGAGGCCGCCGTCGGGGCGTTTTTGAAGGGGAAACTGGGGTATAATGAAATCTATGAGAGTGTTGCCTGGGTGCTCGGGCGCATAGGCTTCATTGCGGAGCCCTCGCTGGAGGAGATAATCGCCTCGGACGGCGAGGCGCGCACTCTTTTTAAGGAGAGTTATTCCTGATGTTCATTGTCATAGCCATAATCGCCTTCGGCATCCTCGTGGGCATACACGAGTTCGGCCACTTCATCGCGGCCAAGAGCCTGGGCGTCAAGGTCAACGAGTTCTCCATAGGCATGGGCCCGGCCCTCTGGAAAAAGCAGAAGGGCGAGACGCTTTACGCCCTGCGCTGCCTGCCCATAGGCGGCTACTGCGCCATGGAGGGCGAGGACGAGGAGACCGGCGACCCCAGGGCCTTCACGGGGCAGCCGGCCTGGAAGCGCATAATCATCCTCTGCGCGGGCAGCTTCATGAACCTGCTGCTGGGCTTCGTGCTCGTGCTCATCATCTTCTACCAGGGCTGGGGCTTCAACACCACGATTGTCGACCACGTGGACCCCGAGAGCGACTTGTACGGCTACATCCAGGCGGGCGACGAGATATACTCCATCGACGGGCACCGCACCTATTTCGCGGGAAACGTCAGCCTCTACCTCTCGCGCAACGCCTCCCAGGTGTACGACGTCGTCGTCGTGCGCGACGGCGAGCGCGTGAAGTTCGACGACCTGCGCATAGAGCCCTACGAGCGCGTGGACGAGAACGGGAATGTCAGCAGGGTGTACGGCTATGCCCTCACGGTGACCGAGGCGACGTTTTTCAACACGATAAAGTACGCCTTTTACGACATGATTGACTTTGTCCGCCTGGTCTGGCTGGGCCTCTCCGACCTCGTGACGGGCGTCTTCGGCCTCGAGGAAATGGCGGGCGTCGTGGGCATAGTGGACATGATAAACGAGATTGGCAGCACCACCGCCGAGCAGGAGAGCTTCGGCCTGGCCCTCATCGACGTGGGCAACGTCGTGGCCTTCATCGCCGTGAACCTCGCGGTCATGAACATGCTGCCCATCCCGGCGCTGGACGGCGGGCGCGTCCTCTTCGTTTTGCTCAACTCCGTGATACATCTCTTCACCCGCAAGCGCATCCCCGCGCGCTACGAGGGCTACGTCCACGCGGCGGGCATGGTGCTCCTGCTCGGGCTGATGGTCGTGCTGATGTACAACGATATTATGAGGCTGATAACGAGATAGCGGCTTATAAGAATTTGGGGCTGATATTATGACTACGAGAGAGAACACAAGGCAGATAAAGGTCGGAGGCGTCCCCGTGGGTGGGGGCGCCGCCGTTTCCGTGCAGTCGATGTGCAATGTACATACCCAGGACCTGCCCGCCGTCACGGCGCAGATACGCGCCCTGCGCGCGGCGGGCTGCGACATTGTGCGCGTCGCGGTGCCGGATATGGACGCGGCGCGGGCCGTATCGGCCGTCAAGGAGGCCGTGCCGGACGTGCCGCTCGTCGCGGACATACACTTCGACTACCGTCTCGCGCTCGAGTGCGCGGCGCGGGGCATAGATAAGATACGCATAAACCCGGGCAACATCGGCGGCGCGGACAAGGTCGCCGCCGTGGCGAAGGCCTGCGCGGAGCGGCATGTGCCCATACGCATAGGCGTCAACGGCGGCAGCCTTGAAAAGCCCCTGCTCGAGAAGTACGGCCACCCGACCGCCGAGGCGATAGTCGAGAGCGCGGCGGGGCATATCCGCCTCCTGAACGACTGCGGCTTCGACGATATCTGCCTCTCGCTCAAGAGCAGCAGCGTCCCGCTGACCGTCGCGGCCTACCGCCTCGCGGCGGAGACCTTCCCTTACCCGCTGCACCTGGGCGTCACGGAGACGGGCACGGCCTATAACGGCGTCGTGCGCTCCGCCGTGGGCATAGGCGCGCTGCTTATGGAGGGCATAGGCGACACCGTCCGCGTCTCCCTCACCGCCGACCCCGTCGAGGAGGTGCGCGCAGGGCTGGCCATCCTCAGGGCCGCGGGCCTTCGCCGCGGCGGCGTGCGCCTGGTGAGCTGCCCCACCTGCGGCCGCACGGAGATCGACCTCATCTCCCTCGCCCATGAGGTGGAGGAGCGGTTGCAGAACGTGAAGGCCGATATCACCGTCGCCGTCATGGGCTGCGTCGTGAACGGGCCCGGCGAGGCGCGCGAGGCCGACTACGGCGTCGCAGGCGGCAGGGGCTGCGGCCTGCTCTTCAAAAAGGGCGAAATAGTCCGCAGATTGCCCGAAAACGAGCTGTGTTCGGCGCTTCTGGAGCTTATAGAGAGCGAGGTGGGCAGGTGAGCGTCGCCTTTCTGACCATCTTCCCGGGCTGCGAAGCCCTGCGCGAGAGCGCCGGCGGCCTCGACAAGGCGGAGGTCGAGAGCGTCGTCGTCGACGAGGCCGAGAGCTCCATGAGCATAGACGCGCGCTTCGCCGCCACCGCCGCCCCGGCGGAGATAGGCGCGATAGAGAGCTCGCTGCGCGCGCAGTACGGGCTTTTGAAGGTCACGCTCAAAGCCGAGTTCCCGAAGATAGTGCCGCAGCAAAAGCAGCTCGGCAGGCCCGAGCCAGGAGAGGGCCGGCTGCTCTACGGCAAGGCCCTGCGCAAGTCGGACGTTCCGGTTGACATAAGTTCAGTGAACCTCGAGAGCGGCTACGTCACGATAAAGGGCGAGATATTCTCCGTCAGCAACCGCGAGATTCAAAAGCGCGGCGCGAGCGTGCTGAGCTTCGACATGACGGACTACACGGGCTCCGTCCGCGTCAACAGGTTTTTCGCCAAGGGCGAGGACGCGGGCATACTCGGCAAGGTCAAGCCCGGGATGTGCGTCATAGTGCGCGGCCGGCCGGAGTTCGACAAGTTCTACGGCGACATGGTCATAGAGCCGCAGAGCATCGCCGTGGGCAGCATGGAGACGCGGCCCGACGCCCATGAGGGCGAAAAGCGCGTCGAGCTCCACCTGCACACGCGCTACTCCACCCTCGACGCCTTGCCCGACCCGGCCAAGGTGGTCGAGCGGGCCGCGCAGTGGGGCATGAAGGCCGTCGCGGTCACCGACCACGGCACGGCGCAGTCCTTCCCCGAGATGAGCAAGGCGGGGAAGAAGCACGGCGTCAAGATAATCTACGGCCTCGAGGGCTATTTCGTAAACGACGTGGACGACGGCCTCGCCGTCCGCGGCGAGAGCGGGCTGCCGCTCGACGCGGAGTTCATCGCCTTCGACGTGGAGACGACCGGCCTCTCTGCCGCGGCGGACAGGCTCACGGAGATAGGCGCGGTGCGCTTCTCGGGCGGGAGGACGCTCGAGACCTTCTCCACCTTCGTAAACCCGGGGATGCACATCCCGGCCAATATAACGGAGCTCACCGGCATCAGGGACAGCGACGTTGAAAACGCTCCGGACGAGGGCGAGGCCATGCGCGCCTTCCTCGACTTCTGCGGCGGAAGGCCCATAATCGCGCACAACGCGAGCTTCGACACCGGCTTCATGGCCGCCGCCTGCGCGCGGCAGGGCATCGAGTTCAGGCCGGTGGTGATAGACACGCTCATCCTCGCCCAGCGCCTGCTGCCGGAGCTCCGGCGGCACAAGCTGGACATCGTCTCAAAGCACCTGGGCCTCCCCGAATTCAACCACCACCGCGCCTTTGACGACGCGGAGGTCGTCGCGCGCATGATGGAGAAGTTCATCCCCATGCTGCACAACCAGGGCGCGGAAAGGCTCAGCGACGTGAACGGCGTCATGAGCCGCCTCTCCGGCGGAGGCAGGAGCCGCGTGAGGCACATCTCCCTGCTCGTCCGCAACAAGACCGGCCTCAAGAACCTCTACAAGCTCATCTCCGCAAGCTATTTGAAGCACTATCAGCGCAACCCGATAATCCCCAAGAGCCTGCTCGCGGAGCACCGCGAGGGCCTGCTCATAGGCTCGGCCTGCGAGGCGGGCGAGGTCTTCAGCGCCGTGCTGCGCGGCACGGGCGGCCAGGAGCTCAGGCAGCTGGCGGATTTCTACGACTACTTTGAGATAATGCCGCTGGCGAACAACCGCTTCCTCGTCGAAAACGGCACAGTGCGCGACGACGAGGGCCTTCGCGACCTGAACCGCCGCGTGGTCAAGCTCGCGCGGGAGCTCGGTAAGCCCGTCGTCGCCACCGGCGACGTCCACTTCCTCGACCCTAGGGATGAGATTTACCGGCGCATACTGCTCGCGGCCAAGAAATTCTCCGACGCTGACCGGCCCAACCCCCTCTATTTCCGGACGACGGACGAGATGCTTGAGGAGTTCGCCTACCTTGGCGGCGAGACGGCCTACGAGGCCGTGGTCAGGAACCCGAACGCCATCGCGGACATGTGCGAGGAGATAAAGCTTCTCCCCGACGGGCTCTTCCCGCCGAAGATAGAGAACTCCGACGGCCAGCTCAAGGACCTGGTCTACGGCCGCATGCACGAGATATACGGCGAAAACCCGCCCGCCATCGTCACCGAGCGCGTCGAGACCGAGCTGCACGACATCCTCTCGCGGCACTACGACGTCATATACATGTCCGCGCAGAAGCTGGTCGCGGACTCGAACGCGCACGGCTATCTCGTCGGCAGCCGCGGCAGCGTGGGCTCCAGCCTCGTCGCCTACATGTCCGGGATAACCGAGGTGAACAGCCTGCCCGCGCACTACGTCTGCCCAAGCTGCCACTACACGGACTTCGAGTCCGGCAGGGGCTTCGGCTGCGGCGCGGACATGCCGGACAAAAGCTGCCCCGTCTGCGGCGCGAAGCTCCGCAAGGAGGGCTTCGACATACCCTTCGAGACCTTCCTCGGCTTTGGCGGCGACAAGGTGCCGGATATAGACCTCAACTTCTCGGGCGAGTATCAGGCCAAGGCGCATAAGTACACCGAGGAGCTCTTCGGGAGCGACCACGTCTTTCGCGCGGGCACGATAGGCACGCTGGCCGAAAAGACGGCCTACGGCTACGTCCTCAAGTATACGGAGGAGCGCGGGATAAAGCTCTCCAAGGCGGAGGAGGGCCGCCTCGCCGCCGGCCTTGTCGGCGTCAAGCGCACGACGGGCCAGCACCCGGGCGGCCTCGTCGTCATACCGCAGGACATGGAGGTCGAGGACTTCTGCCCCGTGCAGCACCCGGCCGACGACCCGGGCAGCGGGATAATAACGACGCATTTTGAATACCACAGCATGGAGGACAACCTCCTCAAGCTCGACGAGCTCGGCCACGATGACCCGACCATGCTCAAGATGCTCCAGGACATGACCGGCGTCGACGTCAAAAGCGTGCCGCTCGACGACCCGGAGACCCGCGCCATCTTCAAGAGCCCGGCCCCGCTGGGCCTGCCCGGCGACGACCCGATAATCGGCAAGACCGGCACGATAGGCATCCCCGAGTTCGGCACGGGTTTCACGCGCCAGATGCTTGTCGACACCGGGCCCGAGCAGTTCGACACGCTCGTGCGCCTCTCCGGCTACTCCCACGGCACCGACGTGTGGCTCGGCAACGCGAAGGACCTGATACTCTCCGGCACCGCCACGGTCAAGGACACGATAGGCTGCCGCGACGACATCATGCTCTACCTTATCTCCGTGGGCATGGAGCCCAAGCGCAGCTTCAAGATAATGGAGGCCGTCCGCAAGGGCCGCGGCCTGCCCGAGGGCGCGGAGGAGGAGATGCGCGGCCACGGCGTGCCCGACTGGTACATAGACTCCTGCAAGAAGATAAAGTACCTCTTCCCGAAGGCCCACGCCGTCGCCTACGTCATGATGGGCTTCCGCATAGCCTACTTCAAGGTGCACTATCCGCTGCAGTATTACAGCGCCTATTTCTACCGCCGCAGCCAGAAGGACGCCTTCGACGCCGCGCTGATGATTCAGGGCGAGGACTTCGTGCGCCGGAAGATAAACGAGATAGACGCCAAGTCCGACGCCACGGCCAAGGAGCAGGACTTGCGCACCACGCTCGAGTCCGTCTATGAGTTCTACCGCCGGGGCTTCGACTTTGCGCCGATAGACCTCTATGAGAGCGACGAGAGCAAGTTCCTCGTCGTCGGCGAAAAGCAGCTGCGCCCGCCCTTCGTAAGCCTCTCCGGCCTCGGCGAGGCCGCCGCGCGCGACCTCGCCGCCGCCCGCGAGGGAGGACGCGAGTTCATCTCCGTCGAGGAGCTGTCCATGGCCTGTCCCAAGCTCAGCCAGGCGCATATAGAGCAGCTCAAGGCCGTCGGCGCGCTCAGCTCGCTGCCGGATGAGAGCCAGATGAGCTTCTTTTAATACGCCGCGCCCGCCCTCGCCGCCCGATTCCCGGAACGCGAGAGTGATTCCGGGCATTATAGGTGGACTTTTCGCTCCCGGCAGCTTAGAATTTGCCCGAAAGGAGGGCAAACACATGGATAAACGCTCTATCGGCTCCTTCATCGCCGCGCTCAGACGCGCGAAGGGCATGACGCAGAAGGACCTCGCGGCGCTCCTGCACGTCTCGGACAAGACGGTCTCCCGCTGGGAGACCGGCGAGGGCGCGCCGGAGCTCGCGCTCATACCGGCGATAGCGGAGATTTTCGGCGTCAGCTGCGACGAGCTGCTGCGCGGCGAGCGCAAAAGCGAGGCGGACGCCGCGGAGAGCACGCCGCTGGGCGAAAAACGCAGGAAATGGCTGCTGGACTCCGTCCTGCGCCGCTTCAATATTTACTGCATAATCATCTCCGGCGCGTCGCTGACCGCCGTCGCCGCGGGCCTCATTCTCCTGTTCGTACCGGTTTACACGCACCGTCAGATAGT
>DVJK01000153.1 GCA_018716795.1 Candidatus Scatomorpha merdipullorum
TCGGTCTTGAGGAAGCTCGGGATGTCTCCCGTGACGGCCTCGCCCCAGTCGTGGATGAGGCACATCCTCATGACCCTCGCCATGTCGAGCCCGGGGAATTCGTCCTCGAGCAGCAGGGCCATGCAGGCCAGGCGGCAGGTGTGCTCCGCGACGCTCTCGCGCCGGCCGGTGTGCGTCCAGCCGTGGCGGGTGTTGCACTTGAGTTTCTCGAGTATGTGAAGGAAGTCCATGAATTCGGCAGGTTTCAAGCTTATTTCGCCCCTTTCCGCTTTGATTTTATCATGCGCAGGGGCAAAACGCAATCTTTGACGGAAGTGAAGAGATGATAAGATTATATAACGGCCTCGTCATGCCCATGACGGACGGCTGCGCCATCGTCCCCGGCGAGGTCTGGACGGACGGCGACAGGATAGCCCTGGCCGGGAGCGCCGAGGGGCTTGACGCGCCCGCCTTCGAGCGGGAGATTGACCTGCGCGGCGGCCTCGTGATTCCCGGCTTCAAGAACGCGCACACGCACTCGGCGATGACCTTCCTGCGCTCCTACGCCGACGACCTCCCGCTCCAAAGCTGGCTTTTCGACAAGGTCTTCCCGCTCGAGGCGAAGCTGACGCCGGAGGCGGTCTATGCCTTCACGCGGCTCGCGGCGCTCGAATACCTCGCCGGAGGCGTGACCGCGAGCTTCGACATGTACTATCACCGCGAGGCCTACGCCCGGGCGAACATCGACATGGGCTTTCGCACGGTGATATGCGGCGCGCTCTCCGCGGGCGACAGGCTCAGCGTCGCGGCGGACGACTACGCGAAATTCAACAGGCTCCACCCGCTCATAGGCTACCGCCTCGGCGCGCACGCGGAGTATACGGCGGACGAGGCGCTGCTTCGCGGCCTCGCCGAGCTCGCGCATGAGTACAAGGCGCCCTTCTGGGCGCACAATTCGGAGACGAGGAACGAGACCGACGGCTGCTTTGAGCGGCACGGCATGAGCCCGACGGCCTACTTCGACTCCCTCGGCCTCTTCGATTACGGCGGCGGCGGCTTCCACTGCGTCTGGTTCGACGAAAACGACATGGATATCTTCGCGCGCCGCGGCCTCTGGGCGGTCACCTGCCCGGCCAGCAACGCCAAGCTCGCGAGCGGGATTGCCCCTCTCGCCAAATTCGCCGCGCGCGGCGTCCGCGTCGCCGTGGGCACGGACGGGCCGGCGAGCAACAACGCCCTCGACATGTTCCGCGAGATGTACCTGGCCTGCGTGCTGCAAAAGCTCGCGCTCGGCGACGCGGCGGCCTGCCCGGCGGAGAATGTGCTCTGCGCCGCCTGCTCCGCCGGCGCGCGGGCCATGGGCCTTCCGGACTGCGACAGCCTCGCGCCCGGCAGGCAGGCCGACCTCGCGGTCATAGATTTGGACCGGCCCGGCATGCGCCCCATCCACGACGCCGCCAAGAACCTCGTCTACTCCGGCACGCGCGACTGCGTGCGCCTCACGATGGTCGCGGGCCGCGTGCTCTATGAGGACGGGGAGTTCTGCGCGGGCGAGGACCCGGGAAAGATAATCGCCGAGGCGGAGAAGTACGCCCGGGCGATTTGCCAATAAATTTAAGGAGGATACGCAATGATTACGAAATTTGCGGAGCGCGAGCTCAGCACGAAGGAGCACATGTTCGGCGGCGAGGGCAAGTTCACAAGCCGCGTCATAGCCACGGAGGCCACGCTTTACGGCAAGAACCGCGTCTTCAACCACGGCTATCTGCAAAAGGGCGACGAGATAGGCTGGCACGTCCACCACGGCGACGGCGAGGTCTACTACATCCTCTCCGGCGAGGGCGAATTCAACGACAACGGCACGCTCGTGACCGTCTCCGCCGGCGACGTGTGCTGGACGGCGGACGGCGAGGGCCACAGCCTCAAGGCCCTGAGCGACGAGCTCGAGATGATAGCCCTCGTCGCGTACAACAAATGAGCGATACGCTCGGCAGCAGCTTCCGCCGGATATACGAGCGGATAAAGCTGCAGTTCTACCGCGAGGTGTACTGCTCGGCGCACGAGCTGGGCACCGGGCTCTCCGCCGTCGAGGCCTTCTCGCTGGAGGTGATAGACCAGCTGGGCCGCCCGACGATAGGTCAGTTCGCCGAGTTCCTGAACATCTCCCGCTCCAACGCGACGTACAAGGTCGCCGGACTCATCCGCCTGGGCTATCTGCGCAAGGAGCGCTCCGGGCCGGACAAGCGTGAATACTACCTCGTCCTGACCGAGAAGTACTACTCCGGCGCCGCCCTGCTCGACGGCTATATGGACGCGCTGGTCGAGCGCATACGCGAGCGCTTCACCCCCGAGGAGACCGCCGAATTCGCGCGTATGCTGTCCATAATATCCGACCTCGCCTGAACCGCCCGCGGGCGCGAGGCGCAAAAATGACCGGTCTCAGGACCGGTCATTGCTGCATGTAAGAGGCGCCCTCGCCTCACGCCGCCGCACCGCACCAAAGGCGCGCGGGCGGTGCCCGCGGGATATGATACGCTGGGCGGTGGACGTTACCGTGCGCGCCGTATCGAACGCGGTTGCAATCGGCCACGCCGAACGGCTGCGTCTAACAAAGCCCGGCAATCCCGCGAACGCGGGGCGTCGAGGACGCCGCCCCCTACGGCGGGTGCGAGACGTAGGTATCGGCATCGCGATAAGCAGATGCGCAAACGCCGCAAGCCTCCGCCCACGCCCTTGGCTCCCCTGAAAGGGGAGCTGTCACGGCCCGTAGGGCCGTGACTGAGGGGTTGGTGCAACGTGGGTGGGGCGAAATCGCGTCGCCCGTCAACCCGCGCCGGGCGGGCGTGGAAGCCCGCCCCTACGGTGGGTGGGGAGGTGGGCGCGCGGAACCGGCGTCGTCGGTCAACAAACGAACGGCGCACCGGGGACGGTGCGCCCTACGGCGCGAGGTGTAGCGTTCAGCAACAAATCCACGTCGTCCGTCATCCTTCGGAAGGGGCGTCGGGGACGCCGCCCCCTACGGTGGCTGCGAGAGGGCAGGTTTCAGCGGAGCCTTGAGGTACAGATTACCGCACCGTTGCGTTTTATGCCGCAACCTCGGTTTCGCTGCCGCCCGTAGGGTGCACCGTCCTCGGTGCACCGTGGTTGCGGGATTGCCGGGGTGGGTTAGACGCATGCATTCGGCCCGACCGGCAGCACCCGCGTTTACCACGGTACGCCCGCCTCCCTCCACCGGCCAACGTATGTAATCCCGCGCATCACAGCCCGCGCACCATTGGTAGGAGTGGGGAAACCGCACACGCCGCGCCATATGCCGTAACCTTCGTCTCGCACCCAGCCGTAGGGGGCGGCGTCCTCGACGCCCCTTCCGCCGGATGACGGACGACGTTTTATTCCTCGCACCCACCTTCCCACACACCGTAGGGGCTGGCGTGGTGGCGCGGCAATGCGCCGAACTGCCTTCGTCCGCCGGGCGGGGCGCGGGGTTTTGGGTTTTTTGAAAGGCTCGTATTTGCCTCTTTTCGGGGCGAATGTGGCGCTATTTGCCGGATTTGCAGACAAAAGCGTGGAATTTTGCCGCGCGCTGCTTCCGGCGGAGGCTTGACAGGGCGGGGCGCGGGTGCTATCCTCTCCGGGATGAACAAAAGGAGGCGAAGCCGCATGAAAACCGCCATCGTCACAGGCGGAAGCGGCGGCATAGGCCGCTGCACCGCCCGCGCGCTCGCTCAGGCGGGCTGCCGCGTTTTTGAGCTCTCCCGGCACCTGAGGCCGGCCGAGGGCGTGGAGCATCTCAACTGCGACGTCACCGACGAGGCCGCGGTGCGCGCCGCGGTGGACGAGGCCGCGAGGCGCGCCGGGAGCGTGGACATCCTCGTCTGCAACGCGGGCTTCGGCATCTCCGGCGCGGCGGAGCTCACCGCGAGCGCCGACGCCCACGCCCAGCTCGAGCTCAACCTCTTCGGCATGGATAACGCCGTGCGCGCCGCGCTGCCGCACATGCGCGCCGCCGGCGGCGGGCGCATCGTCTGCATGAGCTCCATCGCCGGGATACTGCCCATCCCCTTTCAGCTCTGGTACTCCGTGAGCAAGGCCGCCATAGACGCCTACGTGCTCGCCCTCGGGAACGAGGTGCGGCCCTTCGGCATAAGCGTCTGCGCCGTCCTGCCCGGCGACATCCGCTCCGGCTTCACCGCCGCGCGGCGCAAGTCGGCGGACGGCGGCGTGTACGCGGAGCGCGTGGCGCGCTCGGTCGCGCGGATGGAGCGGGACGAACAGCGCGGCATCAGCGCCGAAAGGGCAGGGGCCTATGTGGCCCGGCTCGCCCTCATGCGCCGCTCTAGGCCGCTGAAGGCCCTCGGCGCGCCCTATAAGGCCGCCGCGCTGGCCGCGAAGCTCCTGCCCAGGCGGGTCTCCAACTACATAATAGGCAGAATGTACGCAAAATGAAAAGCGGCCCGGAAGGGCCGCTTTCAGCATGTCGAAAAACGCGCTCGTGACAGTTTTCGGAGGGAAAGATATTGCGAAAGAAAACCGTCAGGCTTGTCTTTTACGTTCAATCCAAGCGGTTTTCAGAAAAATGTTCTGAAAATCGCTTTCAGCTTTTCAGCCGCTTTATAAGCCGGGATATGGGGCCCTCGCGCCCGGCGGGAGGCTCCGGCGCGGCCTCCGCGGCCAGGGCCCGGTCCATCTGCAGCTGCTGCGCGTCCACGCGCTCCGCGCCGCCGCGCGCGGGCGCGTAGCTGCCGTCGGGCCGGAGCTCCCGGGCCTTGACGTTGTCCGAAAGGCAGAGCTCCATTATCCGGCGAAGCCTTGCGCGGGCGCCGGCGTCGTATATGGGGCAGGCGGTCTCGACGCGGCGCTGGGTGTTGCGCGTCATGAAGTCGGCGCTGGAGATATACAGCTTCTCGCCCTCGCCCTCGCCGAAGCAGTATATCCGCGAGTGCTCGAGGAAGCGGCCGACGATGCTGACGACGCGGATATTGTCCGTCTCGCCGGGTATGCCGGGCAGGATGCAGCAGATGCCGCGGACAATCATGTCTATGCGCACCCCGGCGCGGGAGGCCTCGCGCAGCTTCTCGATGATGTCCATGTCGGTCACGGAGTTCACCTTGAACCTCATGCGGCCGAGCGGGCCGCGCGCTATCTGCTCGTCCATGAGCTTCAAAAGCGTCCGCTTGAGCGAGCGGGGCGCGACGAGTAGCCGGCCGTACTCCCCGTCTAGCTCGCCTATGGAGAGGTTCTTGAAGAGCTCCACCGCGTCGCGGCCTATGTCCGGGTCGGCGGTCATGAGGGAGAGGTCGGTGTACTGCGCGGCGGTCTTCTCGTTATAGTTCCCCGTGCCGACCTGGGTGATGTACTTTATCTGCCCGCGCTCGCGGCGGGTTATAAGGCAGAGCTTGGAGTGTATCTTATAGTTCTCAAAGCCGTAGAACACCGTGCAGCCCGCGTCCTCAAGCCGCTCGGACCAGTCGATGTTGTTCTGCTCGTCAAACCTCGCGCGCAGCTCGATGAAGACGGTGACGTCCTTGCCGCGCTCGGCGGCGGCGCAGAGGTATTCGACCAGCTTCGCCCGGCTGGCGAGGCGGTATATCGTTATCTTTATCGAGATGACGTCCGGGTCCTCGCCGGCCTCGCGCAGAAGGCGCAGGAAGGGGTCCATGCTCTCGAAGGGGAAGCTCAAAAGCCTGTCGGCGCGGCCTATCTGCCTCATCATGCTCTCGCCCGCGCGGATGCCCGCCGCGCGGCAGGGCCTGAACTCCGGATAGGTGAGGGAGCGGCGCAGCTCCTCCGGAAGCTTCGCGGCGAGGGAGAAGGCGTAGTCGAGCCTGAGCGGGGCGCTTGTGTAATAAATCTGCCCGTCGTCTATGGGGAGACGTTTTTTGAGATAGTCGAGGAAGTCGCCGCCCATGCGCTCTGAGAGCTCGAGGCGCACGGGCGCGAGGCGGGTCCGGGCGCGGAGCATCTTGCGCATCTTCTTGCGGAAGTCCTCGTTCTCGTCGAGGTCGAAGGCCTCGTCCTCGGGCGTGATGTCCGCGTTCCGCGTGACGCGGAAGACGCATTTGGCCTTGAGCTCATAGCCCGTGAAGACGTTCCCGGCCTGGCGGCACAGCAGCTCCTCCGTGTGGATATAGCGCAGGCCCTCCTCCGAGGGCAGGAAGAGCACGGCGGGCAGGGCCTCCGGCAGGGGTATGACGCCGAAGACGTCGCGCGAGCGGTATTTAAGCCAGGCCCCGACGTGCAGGACGTTGTTCTTCAGGTGCGGGAAGGGGTGGTGCGTGTCGACAATCTGGGGCGAGAGGATGGGCTCCATCTCGCTTTTGAAATAGCGCTGGCAGAACTTCCTCTCCTTGTCCGTGAGCTCATCCCAGCCGAGGCGGCATATTTTATAGCGGCGGAGCAGGCGCTCAAGCCCGAGGCAGACCGCCTCCCGCTCGCGGTAGAGCGGGCGCACGGCGGAGTATATCGCCTCGAGCTGCTCGGCGGCCGTCATGCCGGAGCGGGAATCGCGCCGCTCCGGCTCCACGCCCATGAGGTCGAAGAGGCTGCCCACGCGAATCATGAAGAACTCGTCGAGATTGCTCGTGAATATCGCGGCGAACTTGAGCCGTTCGAGGAGCGGCACGCTCTCGTCGGCGGCCTCGGCGAGGACGCGGCGGTTGAAGGCGAGCCAGCTCAGCTCGCGGTTCTGGGTGTATATGCGGCTCATACCCGGATCCCCCTGTGCTCAAGCACGCTAAGGAGATAGCCCTCGCGCACGCCGTAGGGGCTCGTGACCACGCTGCGCGAGCCGTAGAGCTCCGCCGCCGCGCTCAGGAGCGCGATGCCGGGCAGCATGGTGTGTATGCGCTCGGGCGCAATCTTGAGGATGCGCCGCGTGAGCTTTTTGGGGCTGTCCTGCGCCTGGCGCAGGACGCGGGCGAAAAACTGCGTCTCATAGCCCTCCGCCGGCGGCTCGCCCGCCATGCCGCGGTAGAGCGCGAGCGCGCCGCGCGCCGTGCCGCCGACGCCGCACATGGGCTGCGCCGCGAAGCCGCGCGCGTCCGGGAAGGCGGCGGCGAGGGCCCTGTGCGCCTCGCCCTTCAGGCTCTGGAGCTCGCCCGCCGTGGGGATTATGCCGGAGACGCATTTGTTGAAAAGGCTCAGGGAGCCGAGCGGCACGCTGCGCGCGGCCTCCGCGCGCCCGCCGCGGAAGAAGACGAGCTCCGTACTGCCTCCGCCGACGTCGACAAGCAGCCCCTCCTCGCCCGGCAGGGCGCGGACCGCGCCGCGGTAGTCGAACATGGCCTCCTCATAGCCGGAGAGGAGGCGTATCTCAAAGCCCGTGCGAGAGCGCACTGTCTCTATGACCTTCTCGCGGTTTGAGACGTTCCTCAGCGAGGCCGTGGCGAAGGGGAAGCACTCGCAGTCCGGCAGCAGGTCGAGCGCGGCGCGGAACTTCCCCATGACGTCCACCAGGCGCTCGACGCCCTCGGGCGACATGCGTCCGTCCTTGCCCACGTAGGCCGCGAGGCCCGCGGTGTACTTGTTGTTGAGAATGCCCGTGATGCCCTCGCCGTCGACACGGTAGACGGCGAGCCGTATGGTGTTGGAGCCTATGTCTATGACGCTGTACAATTCCATCCCTCGCTTTAACTGCATACTCAGTCAGTATAGCACGCGAGGGCGCGGGCTTTCCACACAATCGTGTCAAAAAAACGTTAAATCTATGTAAAAGGGGCCGGATTTTCTCCGGCCCCGGGTGGGTTATGCGTTTTACGCCAGGTTCAGCCGCTTTTTGAGCGCCCAGGCCGTCACGCAGTAGAGCGCGGCGCAGTACGCGGCCTGGACGGCGCAGCTGCCGAGCATGTATAGGTGCCAGAGCCCGGCGTAGTCCGGCTCCAGGCCCAGCGTTTCGACAAGCCCGGCGGAAATCGTCATGTGCCCGCCGGAGAAGCCGAGGCCGAGCGCGCCCGCCGCGAGGCCGAGCAGCAGGTTCGAGCCCAGGCTTATGCCGAGGTATATCAGCACGGACCAGAGCGCCTTCCGGTCGGCAAAGCCGCAGCCGAGGCTCAGCGAGGCGTAAAAGACCAGGCAGCCGCCCATGGCCGCGAGCAGGGAGAGCAGCAGCAGCTCGAGCGCGAAGGCCAGGAGGTCCGCCGCGCCTATGCTCCAGCCCAGCTTCAGCCGCTCGGCCACCCCGGCGAGGCCGGAGAGCACCGAGCCCGTGAGCGAGGCCGGCGAGGCGACAAGCGCCACGCTGAGCAGTACGGCGGCGAAGGCCGCCGCAATCCAGACCGCCGAGGTTATCAGCTTGCACCAGAGCTGGGCGTGGACGCCCGCGGGCAGGGAAAAGCTGAGATAGCCCTCGTCCGAGAGCAGGCTTCGGTAAAACCGGTACACCAGCGTCACGAGCGTGAGCGCGCCCGCGGCGAGGATGGCGAGGAAATAGGCCACGACGACGAAGGTGCCGATTATCATCACGGGCCTGTACCAGTCGTAGAGCCGCGTTATCGCGAAGCGCGCGGCCAGCGCCGTGAGCAGCAGGCCGGCCAGGACGGGCAGCATCACCCGCGCCGTGGCCCGGAACTCGTACTTCAGGAGCTTGCCGAGCATTTGAACACCTCCCTGAACAGCTTGTCCACGCTTTTGCCGGAGCTGCTGCGCAGCGCGTCCGCCTCCCCGCTCAGGACGACGCGGCCCGCGTCCAGGAAGACCGCGTCGTCGAGTATGAGCTCGACCTCGCTTATGAGCTGGGTGGCGATAATCACGGCCGCGTCCGGCGCGCGGTTCGACATGATGGCGGAGATTATGAACTCGCGCGAGGCCGGGTCGACGCCGCCTATCGGCTCGTCCAGCAGGTAGAGCTTCGCGCGGCGGGACATGGCGAGGACGAGCTGCAGCTTCTCCTTCGCGCCGCGGCTCATGCGCCTCACGCGCTGCTTTTTGTCTATGCCCAGGCTTGCGAGGAGCCGCTCGGCGCGTTCGCGCTCAAAGTCCTCGAAGAAATCCCCGTAGAAGCCCAAAAGCTCCTCCGCGCTCATGTGCGCGGGGAGGCACATGCGGTCGGGCAGGAAGCTCACGAGCTTCTTCGTCTCCGCGCCGGGCGCGAGGCCGCAGATTCTTATCTCTCCGCCCGTGGGCTGCAGAAGGCCGCAGGCGAGCTTTATGAGCGTCGTCTTCCCCGCGCCGTTCGGGCCCAGCAGGCCCAGCACGCGCCCGGCCTCCGCGCGGAGGCTCACGCCCGCGAGGGCTTCGGCCGCGCCGTAGCGCTTTTCAAGCTCCCTGCATTCAAACACCGGCATCGTCTTCCTCCTTCCCCGTCAGCGCGTCCACCAGGGCGCGCACGTCCTCTCCCGAGCGGCCCAGGGCCCGCATGGTGCGCAGATACCGCCCCGTCTCCTCCCGCGCGAGCCTTTCGCAGGCGCGCTCAATTTTCCCGGCGTCCTCCGTCACGAAGCGCCCGGCCGTCCTCTGCGGGAAGACCAGGCCCTCGCGCTCCAGCTCCGCCATCGCCCGCTGCATCGTGTTGGGGTTCACTCCCGCCGAGAGCGCCAGCTCCCGCACGGGCGGCAGCTTCTCTCCCGGCGCGAACTCGCCCGAGACTATGCCCAGCATGACCTGCCTCGCCAGCTGGACGTATATCGGCGAGTCCGCCGCTATGTGCCACTCCATGCCCGGCCTCCCTTCTGTATTATTGTACTAAGTAAATAATACAATAGCCGCGCCGCCCTGTCAAGCCCGCCCCGAAAAAATTGGCCTTTGATTTTCCCGCGCGCTCTGATATACTTAGCGTATCACGAAGGGGTGACAAGCATGAACAGCGATTGGTATAAGGACGCGGTCATATACCAGATTTGGCCGCGCAGCTTCTGCGACGGCAACGGCGACGGGATAGGCGACCTCTACGGCGTATATTCCAAGCTGGACTATATAAAGAGCCTGGGCGTGGACGCGATATGGTTCTCGCCGCTCTACCCCTCTCCCAACGAGGACTTTGGCTACGACGTCTCCGACTACCGGGACATAAACCCCGAGTATGGGGATCTCGATATCTTCAAAAGGGTGCTCGAGGGCGCGCACGAGCGGGGCCTGCGCGTCATAATGGACCTCGTCATAAACCACACCTCCACGGAGCACGAGTGGTTCCGCCTCAGCCGCGAGAAGGGCGATCCGCACCGCGACTACTACTTCTGGCGTCCGCCGCGCCGCGGGCACAACGGCGCGCGCAAGGAGCCCAGCAACTGGGACAGCCTCTTCGGCGGCGAGGCCTGGGAGTATGACGAGCAGCTGGGCGAATACTACCTGCACATCTTCGCCAGGGGCCAGGCGGATTTGAATCACGACAATCCCGCCGTCCGGGCCGAAATCGCGGACATAATGCGCTTCTGGCTCGACATGGGCGTCGACGGCTTCCGCGAGGACGCGGTGGTCTATATCTCCAAGGAGCCGGGCCTGCCCGACCAGTTCCCGCGCCGTCCGGCGGCCAACGGGCTCAAAAAATACTGCGGCGGCCCCAACCTGCACGACTATCTGCGCTTTTACCGCAGCGCCGTCGCGGACTATGACTGCCTCGTCATAGGCGAGGCGGACAACATCCCGCTCCGCGAGGCCGCGGGCTTCATGGAGAGCGGCGAGCTCGACATGATGCTGACCTTCGACCACATGCGCGCCGACTGCGTGGGGACGGATTTTATACGCCGCGGCTTCTCCGTAAAGAAATTCAAGCGCGCCCTCTCCGCCTGGCAGACGGGCCTCGCCGAGCGCGGCTGGAACGCGCTCTACCTTGAAAATCACGACCACGCCCGCGTCATAAGCCGCTACGGCAGCGAGGAATACCGCGTCGAGAGCGGCAAGGCCCTCGCGGCGAGCTATATGCTGCTTTCGGGCACGCCCTTCGTCTATCAGGGGCAGGAGATAGGCATGACGAACCTCCGCCTGCCGCGCGCGGACATGTATCCCGACGTCATGACGCGCGGGCAGGTGCGCCTCGCCTCCCGCTGGCTGCCCGAGAAGGCCGTGCTGCGCCTCGTGCAGGACTCGGCCCGCGAGAGCTCGCGCACGCCCATGCAGTGGACGGCGGGCAAAAACGCCGGCTTCACCGAGGGCGAGCCCTGGTTCTACGTCAACGAGAACTGCCGCAGCGTCAACGTCGAGGCCGCCGAGGCGGACGAGAACTCGCTCCTCAACTTCTACCGCGAGCTCATCGCCTTCCGCAAGCGCGAGCCGACGGTCCGATACGGCAGCTATACGGAGCTCATACCGCAGAGCCCGAACTTCTACTGCTACGTCCGCGAGTATGAAAACCGCAGGCTGCTTGTGATAGCCTCCCTCGTGCCCAGGGAGACCTATTTCACCTGCCCGGAGGGCTTCAACCTGCTCGACGGCGAGCTGGTGCTCAAGAATCACGAGCTCAACGTCGTTGTCAGCAACGCCTTCACCGCGCGGCCCTACGAGCTGCGCGTGTACCTCTTCGAGTGAGCCGCGCTGCGTGGCCGAAAAGGCCTCGAACGGCCTTTTCAGATAGGCAAAAAGCCGCCCTTATCGGGCGGCTTTTTCAGCTCAGCCTGTCCAGCCACTCCTTCGCCTTGTCAATGAGCGAGCTCTCGGTTTCGGCGGGCTCGGGCTCCGGCTCGGAGGGAACGGGCGCGATATAGCTCGCGAGGACGTAGCCGCGCCGGCCCTGATAGTCGACGCAGGCGAATTCCCCGGCGGCGGAGACGTAGCTCATCTGCGCGCCTCTGGGTATGGTGGTCAGGGCCTCGGAGCCGACGTCCGGCTCCGCGCGCAGGGTTATGAACTCCTCGCAGTCGGCGTAGTAGAGCGCGCCGGCGCCCGT
>DVJK01000154.1 GCA_018716795.1 Candidatus Scatomorpha merdipullorum
CCTGAGCGTCACCTACCGCAGCGGCCGCTATGAGCTCAAGCTCACCCGCGTCAGCGCCAATCACTACACCTTCACCATGCCCGCCTACGACGTCTACGTCACCGCGGAGTTCACCTCCGACGGCTTCCCCTTCGACGACGTGCGCAGCAATCAGTGGTTCTATGACGCCGTCTACTACGTCTGGGCCAACGACCTCATGGAGGGCGTCGACTACGACGAGTTCAACCCCAACGGCACCATGACCCGCGCCATGTTCTGGGCCGTCCTCGGCCGCATTGACGGCGAGACCATCACCGGCTCCGACTGGGCCGACGAGGCCCGCGACTGGGCCATGAGCGAGGGCGTCTCCGACGGCACCGACCCGAACGGCCTTGTGACCCGCGAGCAGATGGTCACCATGCTCTGGCGCTACGCCGGCGAGCGCGACGGCTCCGGCAGCCTCAGCCGCTACACCGACGGCGATAAGGTCGCCCAGTACGCCACCGAGGCCATGCGCTGGGCCCTCGGCAACGGCATAATCGAGGGCACCACCGCCACCACGCTCGAGCCGCAGGCCACCGCCACCCGCGCCCAGTGCGCCGCAATCTTCATGCGCTACTATAAATAATCCCCAAAACCGCGGGGCCGCCCATCCGGGCGGCCCTTTTTTATCCGCTGGCGGCGGGGCCGCATTCGTGATACAATGCCCGGGGAGGGAAGGATATGACAAAGCCTGAGATATCCGCGCGCCTCGCCGCGCGCCTTGACGCCGCCGGATACGCGCCGGAGGCCTTCATAAGCGTCCCGGGCCGCACCGAGCTCGGCGGCAACCACACCGACCACCAGCGCGGCCGCGTCGTCGCCGCCGCGGTCACGCTCTCGCTGTACGCCGCCGCAGCCGTGACGCGCGACGGGCGCGTGCGCGTCCTCTCCGAGGGCATGGAGCCTGTGGACCTCGATACGGCGGATTTGACCGCGCGCGGGGCCGAGCGGGGAAGCTCCGCGGCCCTCGTCCGCGGCGTCTGCGCCGCGTTTCCGGCGCGCGGCCTCGACTTCGCGGGGCGCGGGCTTGTCCTCGCCGTGGCCGGCGAGGTGCCCGTGGGCTCGGGCCTTTCGAGCTCCGCCTGCTTCGAGGTGCTTGTCGCGTCAGCCGTCAACGCCCTGCTTTTCGGCGGCGAGCTTTCCGCGCTCGAGCTGGCCGGGGCGGGCCGCTTCGCCGAAAACGTGTATTTCGGCAAGCCCTGCGGGATCATGGACCAGCTCGCCTGCGCCTCCGGCGGCGTCGCCGCCATGGACTTCGCCGAGCCCGAGCGGCCCGAGGTCGAGCGTTTGAGGCTCGAGCCCCGGGAGTTCGGCTATACGCTCTGCCTCGTCAGCTCCGGCGCGGGGCACGAGGATTTGACCGCGGAGTACGCCGCGATACCCGCCGAGATGCGCGCCGTCGCGGAATATTTCGGCTGCGACGCCCTGCGCGGCGTCGGCGAGGGCCGGTTTTGGGCGGATATCCCGCGCCTTCGCGCCGCCGTGGGCGACAGGGCCGTGCTGCGTGCGGCGCACTTCTTCGCCGAGGACCGCCGCGCCGCCGAAGAGGCGGAGGCGATACGCGCGGGCGACTTCGCGCGCTTCCTCGCGCTTGTGCGCGAATCGGGGCGCTCCTCGGCAATGTATCTGCAAAACCTCGCTCCCGCCGGGAGCGCGCGGAGCCAGCCGCTGCTGCTTGCCCAGGCCGTCTGCGAGCGCGCGCTCCGCGGGCGAGGGGCCGTCCGCGTCCACGGCGGAGGCTTCGCCGGAACGCTCCTGGCCTTCGCGCCCTCGGAGGATTACGAGCGCTTCCGCGCGGAGGTTGAGGCCGCGCTCGGCCCCGGCGCCTGCCGCGAGCTGGAGCTCAATCCCGCCGGCCCCGAGCTTGAATACCTGAACCGCGCCTGAATCAAAACCGCTCCCGCTGGAAAGACTAGCTTGTACTTTCCGCAAAGGAGATGAGTTTTTGCAGGGCAAGGTAGAGATATGCGGCGTAAACACCGCCCGGCTGCCCGTGCTGAAGAACGAGGAGACCCGCGCGCTGCTCAAGCGCGCCCGCCTCGGCGACGAGAAGGCGAGGGAGGAGCTTATAGGCGGCAACCTGCGCCTCGTGCTCTCGGTCATACAGAAGTTCGCCAACCGCGGCGAAAACCTCGACGACCTCTTCCAGGTCGGCTGCATCGGCCTCATAAAGGCGATAGACAACTTCGACATCGCCCAGCCCGTGCGCTTTTCCACCTACGGCGTGCCCATGATTGCGGGCGAGATACGCCGCTACCTGCGCGACAACAGCGCGCTGCGCGTCTCGCGCTCCATGCGCGACACGGCCTATCGGGCGCTCCAGGCGCGCGAGCGGCTCACGAACGAGACGGGCCGCAACCCGACGCCCGACGAGATAGCCGCGGCCATAGGCGCCAAGAGGGAGGAGGTCGTCTTCGCCCTCGACGCCATAACGGAGCCCGTCTCGCTCTCGGAGCCGGTCTACGCCGACTCGGGCGAGAGCGTGTCCGTCATGGACCAGATACGCGACAACAGCGAGACGCCCGAGAGCTGGCTCGAGCGCATGGCCCTCTCCGACGCCCTCGCCGCCCTGGGCGAGAGGGAGAAGCGCATCCTCGCCATGCGCTATTACGACGGCAAGACGCAGATGGAGGTCGCCCGGGAAATACAGATTTCGCAGGCCCAGGTCTCGCGCCTCGAGAAGAACGCCCTCACGCGAATAAAAAAGAGCATGTTCGCCCAGTGAGGGTGACGCCGGAAGTTACGGCTTGTCATTCCCCACTTTTGGTGATATAATTAACTACTATAACTGCGCGTCCCCCACGCGGGCCCGCGCGGAAGGGAGGTCATGATATGCAAACCAAGCGGATACTTTCGGCCTTTGCCTTCACGCTGCTGACAATATTCCTGCTGCTTGTCGTGGCCTCAAGGAGCGGGGAGGCCGCCAAGGCAGAGGAGTATCACAACGTCGACGCGGACATCGGCCAGGGCATGCCGGAGCCGACGCCGCACGGCGTCATGCCCGGCGGCAAGGAGGAGAACGACCCCAAGGACGCCGAAAAGCCGGACATAGATATAACGAGCTGGGAATATATCCTCGCGGGGCCGAGCAACAATATAGGCAAGTACACGCCCTACGTCGTCGCCATCGAGGACACGGCGCAGTATTTTGACGAGCGGGCCATCACGCCGCTGGTGAACTTCCTCAACGCCGCGCGCGACGCGGGCTTCACGCCCTATATCCAGACCGCCTACCGCAGCTATTCCTCGCAGGAGTACCTGCTCAACGGCCGCGCCAGCCAGATAGCCTGGCCGGAGTACCCCACCGCCGAGGACTACGCCGAGGCGGAGAAGTACGTCGCCCCTCCGGGCGAGAGCGACCACCAGACCGGCCTCGGCGTCGACATAACCGACCGCTACTACGGCAGCCTCGACGCGAACCAGATGAACCAGGAGTTCCTCGTCTGGCTGCGCGAGCACTGCGCCGAGTACGGCTTCATACTGCGCTATCCTGCCGCGAAGGAGTCCATCACCGGCCGGAACGAGCCCTACCACTTCCGCTACGTCGGCGTGGAGGCCGCGACGTATATAATGGAGCACAACCTCTGCCTCGAGCAGTTTAAGGCTTTGTACCAGTGAGGCGGCGAGGGCGTTTCTGCTTTTAAATTATTAAGTTTATTTTTAAATTTACCGGGGCGCTTTCTTTGGTCTTGCCCAAAGAAAGCGTCCCGGACCCCGCAAGGAAAGGCGCTTTGCTGCTTGTCCGGCGGCGCGCAGCGCTTGCGTTGTCACCGGGCAGGTTGTACACCAAAGCTGCAATCCCTAAGTTGTAAACGTTTTTCGCATCGCCGACCGCGATTGGCCGCTGACGGGTTGTAGATTCGGCTGGCCTTCAGCCCCCTCATGGAGGGGGCTGTCAGCGAAGCTGACTGGGGGAGCTCTGCCTGAGCTCCGTTCAGGCAGTTGACCGCGGAGCGGTCAAGACTTCCTCCGACCGGCGCTTCGCGCCGGCCCCACCTCCGAGAGGGGGCTGAATGACTCAAGCCGCCGCCCGGATATGACAGGACTTTGTCAAGAATTTAATATCTTTTGAGCGTAAAAAAATCTTGACTAATTTTATGCAATATGCTACAATCTTATTCCGCCCGGGTATTATTATGCCCGAGGCGGATTTCGCGCGCAAAGGGCTGTGTTCGCGCGCAAAACTCTCAAATTTTTTCCCGGGAAGGAGGAAATGCAATTTGCCGACTTTTAACCAGCTCGTCAGGAAGGGCAGGGAACAGGTGACCTACAAGAGCACGTCCCCCGCCATGCAGAAGGGCCTCAACACCCTCAAGAACTGCGAGACCAACCTCTCCAGCCCCCAGAAGCGCGGCGTGTGCACCGCGGTGCGTACCATGACTCCCAAGAAGCCGAACTCCGCCCTGCGTAAGATCGCCCGTGTGCGCCTCACCAA
>DVJK01000155.1 GCA_018716795.1 Candidatus Scatomorpha merdipullorum
AGCCCGGCTTGCCGTGTATGAGGCCCGCGCGCTCGTACAGGCTGGCGAGGTCGGAGTACATATAGCTCGGATAGCCCTTGCGGGAGGGGATTTCGCCCTTGGAGCTTGAGAACTCACGCAGCGCCTCGCAGTAGAAGGTCATGTCGGTCATGACGACGAGGACGTGATAGCCGAGGTCAAAGGCCAGGTATTCCGCGGCGGTCAGGGCGCACCTCGGGGCGAGGATACGCTCTATGATGGGGTCGGAGGCCATGTTGAGGAACATGACCGTGCGGCCCAGCGCGCCGGACTCGGTGAAGTCGCGGCGGAAGAAGTCGGCCGTGTCGTTCTTGATGCCCATGGCGCAGAAGACGATGACGAACTTGGAGTCGTCGCCGGTGCCTATGACGTGGGCCTGGCGGACAATCTGCGCGGCCAGCTCGTTGTGCGCGAGGCCGGCGCCCGAGAAGATGGGCAGCTTCTGGCCGCGGATAAGCGAGCAGGTGGCGTCGATGGAGCTGATGCCGGTGAGGATGCAGCTCTTGGGATATTCGCGGGAGACGGGGTTTATGGCGGAGCCGTTGATATCTCGCCGCTCGTCGGCGCAGATCTCGCCCAGGCCGTCTATCGCGCGGCCCGTGCCGTCGAAGACGCGGCCGAGCAGCTCCTCGGAGAGGGCCAGAGTCATGGGCTTGCCCAGGAAGCGGGTGCCCGTGTGCTTGAGGTCTATGCCGGAGGTGCCCTCGAAGACCTCGAGCACCACGCGCTTTCCGTCTATGAGTATGACGCGGCCGTGACGGCGGCTGCCGTCGCGCAGCGTTATCTCGGCCAGCTCGTCGTAGGCCACGCCCTCCACGTCGTCGAGGGCGATGAGCGAACCGTTTATCTCGGCGAGGCCGGTGTATTCTATGCGCATGCGCTCACCTCCTTAAGCGTTGGCGCGGCGCACGCTTTCAAGCGCGTCGTCGACCTGTTTTTCAAACTCCTCGGCCGGCTTGCCCTCGCCGAGGCCGAACTTCATGCGCTCGAGCGCGGCGAAGATGCCGGTTTCGGCGAGCTGGCGCAGCGGGATGCTGCCGCCCACAAGCTGCCTCGCGCCGTCGTAGAGCCGCAGGATTATCCTCAGCATGGCCATCTGGTTGGCGGGAGTCATATAGGTGTCGTGCTCATGGAAGGCGTTCTGCTGGAGGAAGCCCTCGCGGATGACCTTGGCGGTCTCGATGACGAGCTTCTGGTCGTCGGGCAGGATGTCGGAGCCAATGAGCTTGACAATCTCCATGAGGGAGCTCTCCTCGTTCAGAAGGGCGATTATGCGCTCGCGCAGCTCGGGGAAGTCCTCGCCGAAGTTCTTCTTGTACCAGGGCAGCAGGTCGTTATAATACTCCGTATAGCTCGTCGTCCAGTTGATGCTCGGGAAATGGCGCGCGTAGGCCAGCGAGCGGTCGAGCGCCCAGAAGCAGCGCACGAAGCGCTGGGTGTTCTGCGTGACGGGTTCGGAGAAGTCGCCGCCCTGCGGGCTGACGGCGCCGATGACGGTGACGGAGCCCTGCTTGCCGTTGAGCGTGTCGACATAGCCGGCGCGCTCGTAAAAGCCGGCGAGGCGGCTCGGCAGGTAGGCCGGGAAGCTCTCCTCGGCGGGCATCTCCTCCAGGCGGCCGGAGAGTTCGCGCAGGGCCTCGGCCCAGCGGGAGGTGGAGTCGGCCATCAGCGCGACGTGATAGCCCATGTCGCGGTAATACTCGGCAATGGTCATGCCCGTGTATATGGACGCCTCGCGGGCCGCGACGGGCATGTTGGAGGTGTTCGCGATGAGTATCGTGCGCTCCATGAGCGGGCGGCCCGAGCGCGGGTCCTTCAGCTCGCGGAACTCGTCGAGGACCTGGGTCATCTCGTTGCCGCGCTCGCCGCAGCCGAGGTAGACAATCATGTCCGCGTCGGACCACTTGGCGAGCTGGTGCTGCACGACGGTCTTGCCCGCGCCGAAGGGGCCGGGTATGGCGGCGCAGCCGCCCTTGCCGACGGGGAAGAGCGTGTCTATGACGCGCTGGCCGGTGACCAGCGGGCGGTCGATGCTCAGCCTCTCGGCGAAGGGGCGCGGAGTGCGCACGGGCCAGAGCTGGCTGAGCGTCAGGGGCTTTTTGCCCTCGCGGCCGGTGTCGACATACGCGAGCGGCTCGAGCACCGTATACTCGCCGTCGGGGACAACGCCGCATATCGTGCCGGCAAGCCCGGCGGGGACCATGGAGCGGTGCTCAATCATGCCGCTCTCGTCGGTGACAGCGAAGATTTCGCCGCCTTGGACCGCGTCGCCGTCCTTGACGAGCAGCCTGACGGGCCACTTCTTTTCCTCGTCGAGGGCGCCGATGTTGATGCCCTTGGCGATGAAGTCGCCGGCCATGTCCTTTATCTGCGAGAGCGGACGGCCTATGCCGTCGAAGATGCCGCCCACGAGGCCGGGGCCGAGGCGGATGCTCATCGGCTCCATCGTGGGGTAGACGGGTTCGCCGGAGCTCAGCCCGCCGGAGTCCTCGTATATCTGCACGACGCTCTCCTCGCCCTGGGAGGAGACGACCTCGCCGAAGAGGCGCTGCTCGCCGACGTAGACGAGGCTCATGCGCGGCAGGCTGCGGCCGCCGCGCACGTGGATGACGGGGCCGTTTATTCCGTAAATATAGTAAGGCGTCTTGTTATTTTCCATCTCCGCCCTCCATGCCAAAGCCTGTTATCTCGTTGAAGCGGCCGGACAGGTCGTCCAGCGCGGTGTCGAAGCTCAAATCCGCGCGCCTGCGCTGCTCGGGGAACTCTATGATAAGCCCGCCGAGATTTATGAAGGCCTCGGCAAAGCTCAACTGCACGCCGGGCGCGGCGGCCCTGAGGTGGTCGACGTGGCTGATGTCCTCGCGGCGGAGCAGCACGCGGGCGCTCTTCGCCTCCGGGATGGCGGCGAGGCCCTTGAGAAGCAGGCCGTCGAGCGTGGCGGCGTATTCCGGCGCGGAGGGATAGGCCTCGAGCCGCTTGCGCACGTCGGAGATGACCTCCTTGGCGCAGTCGGCGCGCAGGCTCAGAAGCGAGCGGCGGGCGGCGAGGGTCTCGGTCATGACGCGCTTTTCCTCATTCGCGCGGGCCTCGGCCAGGGAGAGGGCGAGGTTCTGCTCGCTGCGGGCGCGGGCCTCGGCGCGATAGCGCTCCAGCGCGGCGCGCTCCTGCTCGTCGGCCCGGGCGTGAAGGCTGTCGGCCTTCTCGTTGGCGGCGCCCAGTATGGCGCGGACAAAGCCCTGGAGCTTGCCTTTACTTTTAACTTGTTCCATGTGTCCGCCTCCTAAAACTTGATGCCTATGGCCTCGTTTATGAGGCGCATGATGGAGTCCGAGCCCGAGCCGGAGCTCCGGCTGTCAGAGACCACGTTCACAAGCGGCCTCGCCGAGGAGAGCTTGAGCTCGTCAAGCCGCTCGCGCGAGAGCTGATAGCAGCGCTCCGTGACAATGAGCACGGCCACGCCGCCGTCCGCGCAGGCGCGGCTCACGGCCCGGTCGACCTCGCGCTTCGTCGAGGCCTCGGCGCCGTCTATGCCGGCCAGGCGCATGCCGGTGAGAACGTCCGGATCGTCGGATATGCAGAAGCAGCGCATCAGAAGAGGAGGATGATGATGGCGACCAGCAGGCCGTAGATGGCCATGCCTTCGGCGAGGCCGACGAAGACTATGCTCTTGCCGAAGGTGCTGTCGTTCTCGGCGAGGGCGCCGATGGCGGCGCTGGCGCTGTTGGAGACGGCGATGCCGGAGGCGATGCCGCTCAGACCGACGGCGAGGGCCGCGCCCAGGTAGCCGAAGGCCTTCGTC
Organism: Candidatus Scatomorpha merdipullorum; assembly: GCA_018716795.1. Taxonomy (GTDB): domain Bacteria; phylum Bacillota; class Clostridia; order Oscillospirales; family Oscillospiraceae; genus Scatomorpha; species Scatomorpha merdipullorum. The sequence continues at coordinate 3,818 of DVJK01000155.1, forward strand.
CAGTCGGTGCCGGCGGCGGCGCTGACGGCCTCGGCGGCCTCATCGGCGGCGAAGACGCCCTGGCCGAGGAAGGCTATGCCGCAGAGGGCGAAGATGCCGAAGAAGGAAGCGATGTGGGCGTAGAGCGGGCGCTTCACGCTCTTGCCGGCGGCGGCGCGGCGGGCGATGATGTACAGGGGAACGACGATGGCCGCGGCAAGGACGAGGGCGACGGCGATGACGATAAGGACTTTCATTTTTCAAAACCTCCAAAAAATTCTCTTTTAATCTACCCGGCTCAGACGCGGCCGGAGCTGTAATCGACGGCGGCGGGCTCGAAGGAGTGGCCGCGGCCGGTGTAAAAACGGCTGAAGAGCTCGTAGAACTCAAGCCTCAGGGCCTGGATGCAGACAAGGGCGGCCTCTATGACCATGACGATGACGTTGCCTATGACCAGGCCGAAGATGCTGTACCCGCCGCCGGACTTGGCGGAGAGCTGGTACACAATCATCATCATGATGGCGTGGATGATGGCGTAAGCGCCGACTCGCAGGAAGCTCAGGCAGTTGGAGAGCCAGCCGAGGACGGCCTCAAAGAGCTCGAAGAAGCCCACGCCTATCATCATGCCCATGCTCTGCCCCTCCTCGCGGTGAGTGAGGCGGAGCCAGATCCCGAGCGGCTCGGAGAGCCATATCGTCAGCAGCAGCGCTGCGAGGACAATCCAGTACACGGCGCTGGAGAGCACGGGGATTTCCAGCAGCATCGTGAGCGCGACGCCGGCGACCAGCAGCGTGAGGAAGAGCACGCCCGTGACGCCGTTGGCGGAGAAGAGCGCGCGGCGGTAATCCCTCTGACGGAAGCAGGTCAGGATGTTGAGCACGCCGGTCATGAGGATGAGGATAATGCCCAGCACCGCGCTCACCAGGAGTATGGTGACGACGCCGTCGCCCTCCAGGACCTTGAAGCCGGGCAGCAGGTGCTCGTTCCCGAAAACGCTGCCGTAGATGAAGCCGAAGAGAATTGCGGGAACACCCACCGTGGCGAGTATTCCGCCCAGCCACATGCCGCGCTTCTTGTACATGTACAGCCCCACGAGTATGAGTACTACGCCCTGGCCGATGTCGCCGAACATCATGCCGAAGAACAGACAGTACGTAAGCGCGAGGAACAGCCTCGGGTCGGCCTCGCCATAGGCCGGAACGCCGTACATGTCAACGAAAGGGGAAAAGACCTTTGCCAGCTTGCCTTTCTTGAACTTGACGGGTACCCTGCCCGAATCGTGCGGGCCGGGCTTCTCAAAGCGGCAGGCGCAGCCCAGGGCGTCCGCGGCGGCCTTGAAATCCGCCTCGCCGCTCTGCGGCATCCAGCCGCACATATAGAAGGTTTCGCGCTCGACGCCGACCATGCGGCGGAGCGCCACGCCCTCGCTCTTATACTTGAGCCAGGAGTAGCGCGAAAGCAGCTCGTTGGAGAGCTTGTCGGCCAGGGCCTGGAGCTGCCTCGTGAGCTCCTCGCCCTGCTTCGCGGCGTCCGCGGCCTCGGCGCGCAGCTCGGCTATGCGCTTGGCGGGCACGCCCTTGAGCCCGGCGGCGTTGGGCAGGTCCTCAAGCCGGAGGCCGGCGGAGCAAAGCTCCTCCTCGGCGAGGATGCTCTGTCCGGGCAGGCTCAGGAGGATGCAGTACATCTTCTCGGTGTCGAAGCCGGAGCGGAAGAGGAAGACGCCGGTCTCGCCCTCGGCGCGGCGGCGGAGCTCCGGCCAATACTCGAGCTCGGTGCTGCCGAAGTGGAGGCGCATGCTCTTGATGTCGAGCAGCTCCTCGAGGTCGACCTCCAGCAGGGAGAAGGGCTCGAGCCGGCTTATAAGCTCCTCATCGTCGTGCGCGAGGCTCAGGGCGCTGTTGCGCCTCGTGGCCAGGCGGCTGCATTCGCCGGCGAAGTCGTTTATGACCTTCCGGCAGTCCTCAAGGGTGTAGTCCGAGCTGCGGAATTCCCGGAACTCCGGTTTGATGCCCAGCTTGTTCAAAAGCGCGAGAGCGCCGTCGAGCACCGGGCGGTAGACGTCGTCCGTCTCCGGCGCCTTCAGCTCGCCGCGTCCGCCGAGCTCGCTGCTGGCCTGCAGCGGCTGGAATTCCCGGTCGAGCATGAGGGAGCATATGGCGTCGTCCATGGCTGCTATCGGGCCGGAGACGACGGCCCTTGTCAGTTTTTCCGTTGCCAAGTATTTACCCCTCCCTTTCTCATGAGGTTCAGGTGGTCCGTATAATTAGTTGAGGTTTTCATTCCACATACTCCGCCGGGGAGAGCCCGTAGCTGAGCGCGACGAAGACGCGGCGGAGCATATCGCCCTCGTACTGCTTGAGCGTCAGGAAGGCGTACACCACGGCGAGGTTGAGCCTGCCGTGCAGGACGCGGCGGAAGTAGGTCCGCTGCGCGGCGCGTATCATCTGCTCCGGCGAGCCGGAGGGCTCCTCAGGCAGGTATTTGCCCGAGCGGGTGGAGCGCAGGATGGCGAAGGCCTCCTCGTCGCTTCCCGCCTCCAGGGCGCGGCGCTCTATCTGCGCGGTGACGGAGCCGTGCAGCGGCAGCAGAAGCCGCCCGGAGCGCTCCGGCGAGGTGTTGAAGCGCCTCAGGCGCATGATGTAGGAGATGTTGAGCATGTCCGCGCGGAAGCCGACGGCCTCGCCGAGCTCCCTGCGGGCCGGGCCGGTGTAGCCCGTGCGCATATACTCGGCCAGCGCCTCGAAAAAGCGCGACTCCATGCCGGCGCCGGCCTCGGTAAGCGAGGGGAGGCCGGTCTGCCCGTCCAGCTCGAGCGAGGCGAGCACGTCCTCGAAGATGCCGCCCGCGACGGCGGCGGAGATGTCCTCGTAGGTCTTGGCGCGGCGGAGCTTTTCAAGATTGTGCCCCGGCAGGCTCCGCAGGGCGGGAGGCAGCACCTCCGACTCCTCCTCCGGCGCCTTCGCGTCGGGCAGGAGCAGGCGGCGCAGGGCCTTCATGACGGCCTGCAGCTCCACGTCCATGGTGATGAAGTTCAGAAACTGGCGGGACATGTCGTTCGCGAAGCGGTAGAGCTTTTCATAGTCCGCGAGCACGCAGCGGCTCACGGCCTCGGAAAAGCGGGTGTCCGTCGGCTCCCCGGCCTGCATGGAGAGGGAGGCGGCGTGCCAGGCCTCGCTCCGCTGGAGCTGGCGCAGGAACTCGTCCACGCTGCGTATCTGGGCGATGCGCTCCTTCTCCTCGGCTGAGAGCAGCCCGGCGTACATGCCTCGCGCCTCCGTGGCGAGGGCGATGTCCAGCGCCCGGCGTGCGGAGTTATTCATCAGCGGCACCAATCACAAGGCTGAAGACCTTGTCCGCGTATTCGGCGCGGCGCTGCTCAAAGCGCTCGCTTATGACGGCGCGCTTCGCCTCCGCGTCCTTCCTTATGGCGGCTATCTTCTCGTCCGCGGCCTTCGCGGCCTCGGCGGCGTCGCCCTTCTCGGCGGCGCGGACGGCGGCGCGCTCCTGCGCGTCTATGGCCCGCTCCGACTCCGTAAGCCTCCACTCCACGCCGACGCTGTAGTCCTCGGCGGCCTGCTCTATGCCGCGGGCCTGCTTTTCGGCGTCCAGCAGTGCGCGGAGGACAATCATGTCGGCCTCCGTTTCGGCGCGCAGCTTCTTTTTGAGCTCCTCAAGCTCGCGCCGGGCGCGTTCGGTCTCGGCGGAGGTTTGAGTGTTGTTTTTGGGGTTTTTGGCCAAGCCGGCCCACCTCCCGCTAAAGAGTTCTAAAGTGCATCATAACACAATATGACACAGAGCGCAAGCTAATTGAGCATTTTTTAACAATGTTAAATGCACAAACCTTTAAGCCCGCACTTGGGCATAATTTATGAAAAAATACCCGGAGCGGCGCAGATTAGCGCGTATTTCCGAGGCGCTGTTCGCATTTAAATCGGATATTCCGGGCATTGCCTCTTTCCTTGAGGAAAAAGCTGTGTTAATATAGTGAAAACCGGTGGACCGGAGCGCATTAAACACACGGAGGTACGACATGAAATACATCCTTGTCATAGGCGACGGCATGGCGGACGATCCCCTGCCGGAGCTCGGCGGGAAAACCCCGCTGGAGGTCTGCGATAAACCCTATTTCGACTCGCTCACAAGGCGCGGGCTGCTCGGCCTCGTGCAGACGATACCCGAAGGCTTCCCGCCGGGGAGCGACACGGCCATCATGAGCATTTTCGGCTGCGATCCGGCGAAGTATTTCTCCGGCCGCGCCCCGCTGGAGCTGGCGGCGAGCGGCGGGACCATGCCCGAGGGCGGCGCCTGCTACCGCTGCAACATGGTCGCGCTCGGCGGGGACGAGCATCTGCCCTTCGCCGAGAAGGTCATGCTCTCGCACAGCGCGGGCTCCATCGAGGGCGAGGAGAGCGACGAGCTCGTCGAGTGGCTTTTCAATAACGCGGAGTTCGCGCCCCTGGCGAGGGCCGCGGGCATGAGCGTGCGCCCGGGCTCGAGCTTCCGGCACCTCGCCGTGCAGGAGGACGCGGATTTGTCCGGCATCGTCCTCGCCCCGCCGCACGACCACTTGAACGAGGTCATAGGCCCCATCCTGCCGCGCGGGAACGAGAACGCGAAGACGCTTCTCGCGCTTATGGAGAAGGCGAACGAGCTCCTGGAGCACCATCCCATAAACGAAAAGCGCCGCGCCGAGGGGCTTCTGCCCGCCAACGGCGTCTGGTTCTGGGCCGAGGGCAAGGGCGCGAAGCTGCCGAATTTCACGGAGCGCTACGGCGCTGCGGGCGGCGTGGTCAGCGCCGTGCCGCTCTGCCACGGTATCGCCGTCCTCGTCGGGCTCGAGCCCGTCAGCGTGCCGACGGCCACGGGCGAGTGGGACACCGACTATGAGGCCAAGACGGCCGCGGCGCTCGACATCCTAAAGAAGCACGATTTCGCCGCCGTCCACCTCGAGGGCCCGGACGAGGCCACGCACAACCACGACCTCGAGCACAAGATATACTCCGTCGAGTGCCTCTCCGAGCGCGTCGTGAAGCCGCTCTGCGAGGCGCTGAGGGAGAGGGGCGAGGACTTCCGGCTGCTCATACTCTCCGACCACCGCACCTTCATGCGCAACGGCGCGCACGGCGCGACGCCGGTGCCCTTCATGATATACGACAGCCGCGAGCTCAAGCCCGGCTCCGGCCTCGCGTATAGCGAGGCCAACGGCGAAAAGGGCCCCTTCCTCGCCTCGGGCACCGGGCTCATGCCCCTGCTTTTTGAGGCATGAGCGGCGTCACGCGAAGGGCCCGGGCGAAGCTGAACCTCTCCCTCGACGTGCTCGGCAAGCGCCCCGACGGCTTCCATGAGCTGTGCATGGTCATGCAGAGCTGTTCGCTGGCCGACGAGGTGTATGTCGAGAGCGCCGCGCCGGGCGACTTTCTCGCCCAGACCAACCGCAGCTACATACCCACGGGCGACAAGAACGTGGCCGTCAAGGCCGCGCGGGCCTATTTCGCCGCGCTGGGCCGAGAGGGCGGCGCGCACATGCGCATCACGAAGCGCATACCCGTCTGCGCGGGCCTCGGCGGCGGCTCAAGCGACGCCGCGGCGGTGCTCGCGGCGCTCAACGAGCTCAACGGCGGCGCGCTGGACGAGGCCGCGCTCCGTGAGGCGGCCCTCGCCGCGGGCAGCGACGTGCCCTTCTGTATGCTCGGCGGCACGGCCCTGGCCGAGGGCCGCGGCGAAGCGCTCACGCCGCTCCCCGGGCTGCCGGAGACGGACGTCGTAATCTGTATGCCATACTTCAACTGCTCCACGCCCGAGCTCTTCGGGCGCGTCGACGCGCGCAAAAGCCGCTGCCGGCCGGACACCGCGGGCCTGCTCGCCGCGCTGGAGGCGGGCGACGTGCTCGGCGTGGCGCGGCGGATGTACAACGTCTTTGAGGACGTGCTCGACCGCCGCGCGGCCAAGGCCGTGCAGGAGATAAAGCTGCTCCTGCTTGCCGGCGGCGCGCTCGGCGCGGCGATGAGCGGCTCGGGCAGCGCGGTCTTCGGCCTCTTCCCGGACGCGGAGAGCGCCCGCGCAGCCGCCGAAAACGCCAAAGCCGTCTGCCGCGAGGTCTTCCTTGCGAAGACGGAGTGAAAAACGGCTCCCGCGAAGCGCCGCCGGCGCTTCGCGGGAGCTTTCTCGGGCCCTCGGGGCCTTTTGGACAGGCTGAAGCGCCCGGCCGTGCGGCCGGGCGCCTTTTTCGTATTTTGCGGCGTTTTATTCCGCGGGAGCGGCTTCGCGCTTGTGCTTTATGCCGCGGGTGATGAGGGTGAGGGCGACGAGGATGACGAGGCCCGCAATGTCTGTCTCGATGCCGGGCACGAGCAGGAGCAGGCCGCCGGCCATGAAGCCCAGGCGGCTGTACCAGTGCAGCCTGACGTAGAGGAAGCCGTTCATGGCGACCGCGACGCCGAACATGCCGAGCACGGCGGTGATGCAGATGAGGATGATGTCGGCCACGCCCGCGTCGATGAAGAGCATGGTGGGGTTGAGCGCGAAGACGTAGGGCACGATGAACGCGCCTATGGCGAGCTTGGTGGCCTGGAGGCCCGTCTTCATCGGGTTGCTCTTGGCGATGGCGCTGCCGGCGTAGGCCGCGAGGGCGACCGGCGGAGTGATGTCGGCGACGATGCCGAAGTAGAACACGAAGAAGTGCGCCGCAATCGGGTCGATGCCGAGGCGCTCGAGAATGGGCGCGCAGGTGGTGGCCATGATGACGTAGTTCGCGGTGGTGGGCACGCCCATGCCGAGGACTATGCAGCAGAGCATGGTCAGGATGAGGCCTATCATCGGGATGCCGCCGGAGAGGCGCACAACGGTGCCGATGAGGGTCATGCCGAGGCCGGTGACGTTGATGCAGCCGGAGATGATGCCGGCCACGGCGCAGGCGACGGCGACGGTGATGGAGCCGCGCGCGCCGGCCGCGAGGGCGTCCATGAACTTGCGCGGGGTGATGCGGGTTTCGCTCTTGAAGAGGCTGGCCACGATGGCAACGACGATGCTTATCGCCGCGGAGAACTGGATGGTCTTGGTGTTGGTGCTGACCATGACCACGAGCACCACGATGGGCGCGAGCAGGTAGATGTCCTTGATAAGCGCGCCGAACTTGGGCAGCTCGCTGCGCGGGATGCCCTTCAGGCCGCTCCTCTTGGCCTCGAGGTGGACTGCGATGAAAATGCCGAGGAAGTACAGCACGGCGGGCAGGATGGCGCGGGTGGCGACCTCTGCGTAGCTGACGCCGAGGAACTCGGCCATCAGGAAGGCGGCCGCGCCCATGATAGGCGGCATTATCTGGCCGCCGGTGGAGGCGGAAGCCTCGACCGCCGCGGCGAACTCGGCGCGATAGCCGGTCTTCTTCATCATGGGGATGGTGATGGAGCCGGAGCCGACGGTGTTTGCGACGGAGCTGCCGGAGGCCATGCCCTCGAGCGCGGAGGCGATGACCGCGACCTTGGCCGGTCCGCCGGAGGCGGAGCCCGCGACAAAGTTCGCGCACTCGATGAAGAAGTTCGCTATGCCCGTCCGCTCAAGGAAGGCGCCGAAGATGACGAAGACGACGATGAACTTCGCGCAGACGTTTATCGGCGTGGAGAGGATGCCGTTGACGCTGTAAAACAGCGTGTAGATAAAGCGGTCGAAGTTTATGCCGGAGACGAAGGTGTATATGACCAGCGCGCCGGCGACGAACAGAATCGGAAGGCCCACGCAGCGGCGGCAGAGCTCCACGACGGAGAGGACGCCGATGAGGCCGACGATAGAGTAGAACGAGGTCATGCTCGAAGCGCTCTTGACCGTGACGGCGAAGATGTCGTAGGTGAAGCAGTAGTAGAAGAACGCGCCCGCGCCGAGCGCCATGATGACGATGTCGTACCAGGGCAGGGAGTTCACCTTGACGTGCTTCTTGGTGATGGGGTAGGTGATGAAGCCTAGTATGAGCATGCAGCCCATGAAGAAGGTGAGCCGTTTCTCAATACCCCAGTTGGACCAAAGGGTGGACCAGATGCAGTAAACAGAAAAGGCGGCCATCAGAATGTCTACCGCAAACTTGGGCTTGCCCTCCCAGATGCGGGTGTTGGACTCCTTGTCATACTTGCGCATGACGGCCTCGACGTCCTCCATCGTTCCGACGTCGGCGCCGGCATCCGCGGCCCTGTCCTCCTCCGGCTCGTAGGACGCGCCGTCGAAGTCCTTTACGTGGGGCTGCTCGTAGTGGGGCTCGACAGGAGTCTCGGTGTCGAGCACCTCCGTGTCGAACAGCCCGTCGGTCTTCTTTTTCTTCTTGTCAGACATTATATACCTCCCAGGCGAAAGCCGCGGCGCCCAGCTGGACGCCGCGGACTGACGCTTATTTTAGCTTATGCAGCCGCCGCTCAGGCGGTGGGAACCTCGATGCCCTTCTCGGCGAAGTACTTGGCCGCGCCGGGATGATAGGGGACGTTGGTGACGGAGCTCGCGAACTCGAGGCTGAGCTCGTCCTGCTTGGCGTGGCCGAGCTCGCCGATGTTCTCAAAGACGGTGGAGACGAAGTCGTAGACCGCGTCCTCGCTCACGTCGTTGCCGGCGATGACAACCGCGCCGACGGCGACGGTGGTGCAGTCCTCGGGCGTGCCGTAGACGTCCGCGGCGATAACGTTCTTGGAGTAGTACGGGCTGGAAGCAATAAGCTTGTCGATGTGCTCGTCGTCGAGGCTGACGAGGTAGACGTCGTTGCCGCTGGCGAGGTCGACGACCGCGGTGGTCGGGGCGCCGGAGACGATGAAGGCCGCGTCAATCTTGCCGTCCTTCAGGGAGTCGACGCTGGTGGCGAAGTCCTGATACTGCGGAGTGATGTCCTCCTCGGTGAGGTCGTAAGCGCCGAGGATGTCGAGCGCGTTGAAGTACACGCCGGAGCCGAGGGCGCCGATGGAGACGTTCCTGCCCTCGAGGTCGGCGACGGTCTTAATCTCGGGGTTGAGGGTGACAATCTGCACCTGCTCCATGTAGAGCGCGGCGACGGTGGAGAAGTTGGTCACAGGGGCCGGCTCGCCGGCGTCGTCGACGAAGAGGCGGGTGCCGTTGTAGGCATAGTCCATGACGTCGGACTGGACGAAGCCGAGCTGGATATTGCCGCTGGCGATGTCCTCGATGTTGGCCTGGGAGCCGTTGGACGTGACCGCGGTGACGGCGGTGTCGGTCTTCTCGGTGACGTAGCCGGCAAGGGCGCCGCCGAAGGCGTAGTAGGTGCCGGAGTCGCCGCCGGTGCCGAACGTGAGGGTCGTGCCCGAGCCGCAGGCGGCGAGGGCGAAGACCATGACCAGCGCAAGAGCAAGAGCAAGAATCTTCTTCATTTCATTTCCTCCCTAAATCATGCGTATTTTGCAGCCGAGCGGCCGCGAAATTTCATTGCCATCCCAGTATAACCTCTTATACAAAAGATTTCAAGGGGTTGGGTGAACATTTTCTTGAGGTCATTGCAAAAAATTCAGCTCGCTAATTTATGAATTTCCTACAAAAAATCCGAAAAAGCAAAAACCGGCCCCGCGGAGGCTTGCAAGCCGCGGGGCCGGGGAACGCAAATCCGCCCTCAGCCCTCGCGCTCCACCCAGGCCGCGGCGTACTCGGCGAAGCGGCGGGTGGCGGGGCCGGCCCGCTCGGCGTCCGGCATACAGAGGCCTATTGTGCGGCTGGCAGGCGGGTCGAGCTCCAGGCAGCGCACGCGCTCGGAGCAGCTGCGCAAAAGCAGCTCCGGCATGATGCTGACGCCGAGGCCGCGCTCTATCATGGCGATGACGGCGTAGTCGTCCTTCGTCTTATATTTAATGTGCGGGCTGACTCCCGCGGCGGCGAGCGCGCCGCGCGCGTCTCGGTCGCTGGTCTCGAGCAGGCCGATGAAGCTCTCGCGCTCCAGCTCCGCGACCGGGAAGGCTGCGGCGTCCGCCAGCGGGTGGTTCGCGGGAATCACGGCCAGGAGCCGGTCGGCCCGGAGCGGGACGACCTCGCCGCCGAGCCTCGTGGGCAGGGGCACGAAGCCAATGTCCGCGCTGCCGTCCGCGAGCCACTGCTCGACGTCGTGATAGTCGCCGCTCATGAGCTTGAGCTCCACGCTGGGATAGTCGGCCTGGAACTCGGCGATAATCCCGGGCAGCCAGTGTACGCCGACGCTGGTGAAGGTGCCTATCCGCACGGTGCCGGAGTCGAGGCCGCGTATCGCGCTCGCCATCTGGTCGAGGCGTTCGCGCGCCGTGAGTATGCCGCGTATCGCGGGCGTGACGCTCTGCCCCTCCGCCGTAGGCACGGCCCCGCCGCGCCCGCGCCGGAGCAGCGCGAAGCCGAGCTCCGCCTCCAGCGAGCTTATCATGTGCGACACCGCGCTCTGCGTGACGCCCAGGTTCTCCGCCGCGCGCGTGATGCTCCCGAGCTCGACCGAGAGCAGGAAGGCCTCGTATTTATTGACCGGCATATGACCACCGCCTTATAACGCTTTCCGCTATTCTATACCCGCCGCGCCGGTACATGCAACAAAAAGCTGCGCTCAATTTGCAAAGCGCAGCCCAAATCCAATGAAATCCGCCCGGAGCTTTTATCCCAATGAAATCGCCCCGGAGCTTTTATCCAAATGAAATCCGCCCGGAGCTTTGCCCCGGGCGGATACCATATCCCGCGCCGTGGCGGCGCGGCCGCCTCGCCGTGCGAGGCGAGGG
>DVJK01000156.1 GCA_018716795.1 Candidatus Scatomorpha merdipullorum
GAGCTCTTCGCCGCCGAGGACGCGACGCTCTACTTCGCGCACGACTCGCACTGGACGAGCCGCGGCGCGGCCCTGGCGGCGGACGCCCTAAACGCCGAGCTGGGCGTCGAAAGCGGCTACGCGGACGGCTATGAGTTCGAAAGCCGCGCCCACACGGGCGACCTCTTCGAGATGCTGTATCCCGCCGGGCGCGACACGGAGACGGACGACGCGCCCGCGGGCCTCGCCTTCACGCAGGGCGAGGGCGTCCGCCCGGACTCCATAACGATAGACACCGAGGGCGCGGGCGAGGGGAGGCTTCTCATGTTCCGTGACTCCTTCGGCGAGCTCTTGTACCCCTTCATGGCCGAGGGCTTCGCCGAGGCGCGCTTTTCCCGGCAGGCGGCCTATGATTTGACGCTGGCGGAGGAACTTTCGGCGGACTGCGTCGTCATAGAAATAGTTGAGCGGAACCTCTCCTGGCTCTATGAGCAGCCGGCCCTTCTCCCGGCGAGCGAGCGGGAAATCGACGCCGCAGGGGCGGCGCCCGGCGCGGCCTCGCTGGATATCGAGGGCGTTTCGGACGGATTCCACTCCGTCACGGGCGCGATTTCCGGCGAGATTGACGTTGATTCTCCCGTCTATATAGGTTATAATGGCGCGTGGTACGAGGCGTTGCTGACGAACGACGGCTTCACGGCCATGCTGCCCGGCGAGGGCGGCGGTGAGTACGCGGCGTGCTGGTACTCGGGCGGGGAACTTGTCTGCGCCCGGATAAACATAGAATCAGGGGAAGGATAAAGAATGAAAAAAGCTCTTATACTGCTGCTCTGCGCCGCCCTGGCGCTCTCCCTCGCCGCCTGCGGCGAGGCCGGAACCGAGGAGACCGCTCCCGTGAGCGAGCCCGCAAGCGAGGAGACCGCTCCCGTGAGCGAGCCCGCCGCCGAGGAGACCGCTCCCGCGGACGAGCCGGAGGGCGAAAGCCTGCTCGAGACCGCCAAGACCTTCGAGGGCGCGCCGGTCGAGGACCTCATCGCCGCCATAGGCGAGCCGGAGAGCAGCGACTACGCTCCCAGCTGCCTGGGAGAGGGCGAGGACGGCAACCTCTACTACGACGGCTTCACCGTCTACACCTACCGCGACACCGACGGCTCCGAGACCGTCAGCTATGTCGAGTAATCCTTACTGACTGCCGGACAGGAGGCACATGATGGGAAAAAAGGCGAAGATAACGCTCATATGCGCCCTCGCGGCGCTGCCGCTGCTGCTTATCGCCGCGTTCCTGCTCTTTGTGCTGCCCTATGTCAACGCGGCCTCCTCCATGCCGGAGGGGGCCTCGCTTGCTTTCTTCGAGCTCGCCGAGGGAGAATACCGCGTCGAGTGGACCGAGGGCGTGAACGCGACGCACTATAAGCTCGCGATTGACGGCGAGGAAGCCGCCGCCGGGACGCTGGACACAAACTCCGCGGACGTCTCCGGCCTGGCCGAGGGCGAGCATGTCTTCACCGTAACGCCCTTCGGCAGCTGGAGCCTTTTCGGGGCCGAAAAGCTCCGCGAGGGCGAGCCCGTCAGCATAAGCGTGCCGCTCAAAAGCCCCGATCCGCCCAGGGCGGAGTGGCTGCCCGACGAGGACGCCAAAACCCTCAGCGCCGAGCCGGAGCCCCTTGTGGGCCGCTCCTGCGAGCTGAGGCTTGTGAACCCCGACGGCACGGAGCGCGCGCTTGCGTCCTCCGACGGAGGCGCGCTCAGCGTGAGCTTCGGCGGCGAGGGAGAGCTTGAAATCCCCGAGTACGGAAGCACCTACGCCTTCGTGCTGCGCGGCGTCGTGAGCGGCGAGGGCTATAAAATAACCGGCCCGGCGGGCGAGGAGTACCTGCTCGAGCGGGAAGCGCTCCTCTCCGGCGTGAGCGAGCTCACGATTGAGGCCCCGAAGACGAACGACTACGTCCTTCGCTGGACGGAGGCCAAGGGAGATTACTACCTCGTCCAGCGGCTCGAGGGCGGCGAGTGGCTGACCATGTGCCGCGTCGAGTGTACGGACGAGCTCGAGTTCGAGACCGGCACGCTCAAATCCTGCCGGGAGTACAGCTTCCGCGTCGTCGGTGCGGACGAGGGCGACGCCGAGGGCGTCTACGTCTCGGAGAGCAACGAGCTCACTGAGACCACCGAGCGCTCGCCGCTCTACTGTACCGTCTGGCCCCTCACGGCGATGGCCTTTTACTCCGAGCCCGACGCCGGAGCCGAGCGCTACGCCGACGTCCCGGCCGCGACGGCGCTCTGCGTCCTGGGCGAGGAGAACGGCTTCTTCAAGGTGAGGTATTCCGGGCAGTACGGCTATATAGACAGCAATTACTGCATGATTAACCTCCCCGAATACCTCGGCGAGCTCCTGAGCTACGACATAACGAACAGCTACGCGAGCAAGTACGCCGTCCACGGCTACGAGATACCCGAGGTCACCGGCGAGGTGGTCTATGGCTATGAGCACGTGCAGCTCGCGGACGGGCAGTATCTCGCGCCCTACCTCTACCCCTGCTGCGGCAAGCTCTACGAGGCCGCGAACGCCGCCCTTGCCAAGGGCTACCGCCTGAAGATATACGACTCGTACCGGCCCAACGCCGCGACGCGGGATATATACGACAAGGCCGCGCTGCTCGCGGACCAGCCCGTGCCGGAGCTCGACATATACGGCGAGGCACCCGAGGAGCTGCCCGAGCTCGCCGAGGGCGAAATCCTGACCTACCGCCGCCTCTGGGAGGAGGGGAGCTACGGCCTTCCCAATTTCCTAGCGCAGAACGGCTCCATGCACAACATGGGCATAGCGCTCGACCTCACTCTCGAGCGCGTGGACGGCGGCGAGGAGCTTGAGATGCAGACCGAGATGCACGACCTGAGCATCTATTCCATCCTCTCGCGCAACAACGAGGAGGCCGTGCTGCTCGACTCCATCATGAAGGGCGCGGGCTTCGGCGGCCTCACCAGCGAGTGGTGGCACTTCCAGGACAACGAGACGCGCCAGGCTTTAAGCCTCAACATCTACATGTGGAACGGCGTCAGCTGCGCCGGCTGGGTCGCGGACGACACGGGCTGGCGCTACCGCAGCGCGGACGGCAGCCTCCTGAGCAGCACAACGCGCGAAATAGACGGCGCAAGCTATACCTTCGACGAACAGGGCTACTGCGAATACTTCGAAGAAATCGAAGAATAAGCCCTACCTCGCCCAAATTTCGCCGCCCCACCAACAGAAAGCCCGCCAGAGCGCGCCCAAGCGCGCTCCGCGGGCTTTCGCCTCGCAGAATTTCGCGCCCTCAGGCGCGAAAAAATTGGCATCGAATTAAATTTGCCCGGAATTCGTGCCGAATTCCGGGCTTTTTTCCGGCGGCGTGTACGCCGGAAAAAACTCCTCTTGCGCGGCAAGTGTGTTCGAGCCCACCAGTCCGCAGACTGGTGGGCTCGGACGCGCGCAGACCGCGCAGCAAGTCCTCATCGCCCGGCCGCTTCGCGGCCGGGCGGGAGACCTCTATTGGCACTGAAATGCCCGCAGGCATTTCAGGCCAGCTTTTTTAACATTGCTGTAACACGCCGGCGCTTTTGCGCTTAACAATTGCCCGGTATTATGGAGAGCGTAAGAAAACTTCTTCATTTTCATTACTCCCCCTTCTTTTTTATGGCCGCGGACTGCCTGCCGCGGCCATAATCCTCTGTTTCGCCAAAAAAAGGCCGTTAAAGCGCCCTCGTAAATTAATATAGGTATTGCATTGGCGGCGGAGCTGTGGTAAAATACCATTGTATTGTAGGTTGACTGGTTCGAGTGGGTTGCTGCCCACTCTTTTTCTTGGCGAAAAATCGCCTGTCAGAATATGGTTATACGGAGGAATTATGAGCAAGGTAACTGAGCGCGTGCAGGCGCTGGCGGAGCCTGTCGCGGCCGAATACGGCTGCGAGCTCTGGGATGTGGAATATGTCCGCGAGGCCGGGGCCTGGTATCTGAGGCTGTATATAGATAAGCCGGGCGGCGTCTCGATTGACGACTGCGAGGCCGTCTCGCGGGCCCTCGACCCCGTGCTGGACGAGGCCGACCCCATCCCGACGAGCTATATCTTCGAGGTCTCCTCGGCGGGAGCCGAGCGGGTTTTGAAGCGCCCGGGCGACTTTGAGCGCTTCCTCGGCGAGCAGGTCGAGGTGCGGCACTATCAGCCCGTGGAGGGCGCGAAGAGCCATGTCGGCGCGCTGCTGGGCCGGACGGAGGACGGCACGGTCACGCTGGACGTGAAGGGCAGAAGCATGAGCTTTCCGGCGGCGCAGGTGGCCCAGGTCAGGCTGCGCATGACGATATAACGGAGGTAGGAGAAATGAACGCAGAATTCTTTGCCGCGGTGGAGGACATAGAGAAGGAAAAGGGCATTCCCCGCGACTACATGTACGAAAAGATACAGCAGGCCCTCCTGGCGGCCTTCCGCAAGGACAATCCGGACTTCGGCGAGAACGTCGAGGTGATATGCGACGAGGAAAAGAAGCGCATAGACCTCATCGTCCACATGACCGTCGTCGAGCAGGTGGAGGACCCCACGCTTGAGATAGACGTCGAGAGCGCGAAGAAATACTCCAAGAAGGCCGCACCCGGCGACGAGCTG
This sequence comes from Candidatus Scatomorpha merdipullorum, assembly GCA_018716795.1. GTDB lineage: Bacteria > Bacillota > Clostridia > Oscillospirales > Oscillospiraceae > Scatomorpha > Scatomorpha merdipullorum. The sequence goes on from DVJK01000156.1 coordinate 4,614, forward strand.
AGCATCCCGGTCGAGACGAAGCAGTTCGGCCGCATCGCCGCCCAGGCCGCCAAGCAGGTCATAATCCAGGGCATACGCGAGGCCGAGCGCGGCATTATATACGACGAATTCAACAACAAGCAGCATGAGGCGCTCATGGGCGTCGTCAGCCGCATAGACCCGCGCACCGGCGCCGCCGCCATGCACATCGGCCAGGGCGCGGAGGCCACCGAGGCCCTGCTGGCCCGCTCCGAGCAGATACCCGGCGAGGCCCTGACCGAGGGCAAGCGCATGCGCGTCTACGTCGTGGAGGTGCGCCGCTCCACCCGCGGGGTGCAGGTGCTCGTCTCCCGCTCGCACCCGGGCCTGGTGCGCCGCCTCTTTGAGCTCGAGGTGCCCGAGATTTTCGACGGCACGGTCGAGATACGCGGCATCGCCCGCGAGGCCGGCTCCCGCACGAAGATAGCCGTGTACAGCTCCGACCCGGAGATAGACCCCATCGGCGCCTGCGTGGGCCCGCGCGGGGCGCGCGTGGCGGAGATTATAAAGGAGCTCGGCGGCGAGAAGCTGGACATAGTCGAGTACAGCGAAACGCCCGAGACCTACATTTCCAACGCCCTGGCCCCGGCCCAGGTCATAAGCGTCACGATGCTCGGCGACGGGAAGTCCTGCCGCGTGATAGTGCCGGAAAGCCAGCTCTCCCTCGCCATAGGCCGCGAGGGCCAGAACGCCCGCCTCGCCGCGAAGCTGACGGGCTGCAAGATAGACATCAAATCCGACGCGAGCCCGGACTGAGCCGGGAGACAGGAGGCGGAAATGCCCAAGAAGATACCTATGCGCCAGTGCCTCGGCTGCCGGGAGATGAAGCCCAAGCCGGAGCTGCTGCGCGTGGTGCGCTCGCCGGAGGGCGAGGTGTCGCTCGACACGAGGGGCAAGAAGCCCGGCCGCGGCGCTTATGTCTGCCCGAACGCGGACTGCCTGCGCCGCGCGGTGAAGTCCAGGGCCCTCTCAAGGGCTCTGGAGACCCAAATACCCGACGAGGTCATGGAGCGCCTCGCCGCGGCACTGGAGGCGGGGCAGGACGGATAAGGCGCTCAATTATCTCGGCCTCATGCGCCGCGCGGGCCGCCTCGAGATAGGCGAGACCGCCGCGGGCTCCGCCGTCAAGGCGGGGAAGGCGCGCATACTCTGCGTCGCGGCCGACGCCTCGGACAACGCCGTGCGCCGCGCCCGGAGCTTTCTCACGGGGCGCAGGGCGCTGTACGTGACGCTCCCGTACACCAAGGAGCAGCTTTCGCTCGCCCTTGGGAAGAGCGGCTGCTCCATGGCCGCTTGTACGGATTTCGGCCTTTCCGCCGCGCTGCTGCGCGCGCTGGCCGAGCAGGATGCCGGCGAATACTCGGCCCTGGCCGAGGAGATGAACCGCCGCTCGGAAAAGGCGGCCTACCGCAAGGCCCGAGGGAAAAAGTAAACCGGGGAGGGAATCACATGAGTAGTTTTGAAAAATACAGGGTTCATGAGGTGGCCAAGGACTTTGGCCTGCCTTCCAAGACCATAAACGAGATACTGACCAAGTACGCCACCACGCCGAAGAACCATATGCAGGTGCTCTCCGACGCGGAGCTGTCGCTTATCTTCGAATACCTCACCCAGCAGCATCAGTTTGCCACGGTGGAGGATATGCTGCGCGTGCCCGAGCAGCCGAAGAAGCCCGCGCCGAAGGCCGAGGCGCCCAAGGCCGCCGAAAAGCAGCAGGCCGCGGCTCCGGCCGCTCAGGCCGCCGCGCCCGCGCAGAACGCCCAGGGCCAGGCCGGGAAGGCCGAGAAGCCCGACAAGCCCCGCGTCCCGCGCCAGACGCCCGAGAAGCGCGTCGTCGACACCCGCGGCGGCGGCAACGTCAACCTCGGCAAGTATGACGAGCGCTTCGACCGCATGGCCGGCGCGCACGGCGCGGACACGGGCCGCGGCGGCTCCGGCGGCAAGCAGAAGATAGGGAACCGCCAGAAGCAGCGCCAGCAGCAGGCCGCCGCCAGCGCCAAGCGCCGCGCGGAGGAGCGCGACCGTATGCAGAAGCTGCAGTTCGAGATAGCCAAGAAGGCCCCGGTCAAGGTCCAGATACCCGACGCCATCGGCGTGGGCGAGCTGGCCAGCCGCATGAAGAAGACCGGCACCGAGGTCGTCAAGGCCCTCATAAAGAACGGCATCATGGCCTCGCTCTCCGATATAATTGACTACGACACCGCGGCCCTCGTGGCCATGGAGCTCGGCTGCAAGGTCGAGCATGAGGTCGTCGTCACCGTGGAGGAGAGGCTTATAGACGACCGCGAGGATAAGCCCGAGGAGCTTGAGCCGCGCGCGCCCGTCGTCGTGGTCATGGGCCACGTCGACCACGGCAAGACCAGCCTGCTCGACTATATCCGCAAGGCCAACGTCGCCGCGGGCGAGGCCGGCGGCATTACGCAGCACATCGGCGCGTACACCGTCAACGTCAAGGGCAGCCCCGTCACCTTCCTCGACACGCCGGGCCACGAGGCCTTCACCTCCATGCGCGCCCGCGGCGCGTCCGTGACGGACATCGCCATCCTCGTCGTCGCCGCCAACGACGGCATAATGCCGCAGACCATAGAGTCCATTAACCACGCCAAGGCCGCGAAGATACCCATCGTCGTCGCGATAAACAAGATGGATATGCCCGGCGCGAACCCCGAGCGCGTCAAGCAGCAGCTCACGGAGTACGATCTCGTCAGCGAGGAGTGGGGCGGCGACACGATAGTCTGCCCCATATCCGCCAAGACCGGCGAGGGCATAGACAACCTGCTTGAAAACCTCGTCGTCCTCGCCGAGGTGCTTGAGCTCAAGGCCAACCCGAACCGTCCGGCCAGGGGCACCGTCATAGAGGCGCGACTCGACCGCGGCCGCGGCCCTATCATGACCGTGCTGGTGCAGAACGGCACGCTCCACAAGGGCGACATCATCATCGCCGGCACCGCCGTCGGCCACGTGCGCACCATGATTAACGACAAGGGC
>DVJK01000157.1 GCA_018716795.1 Candidatus Scatomorpha merdipullorum
GGCATAGACGCCGAGTTCAAAAAGGAGGAGACGGACGAGGCGCTGGTCGTCACGATATCCATCCCCAAAAAACGCTCCTGACCGCCCGGGCAGTCCGGCGGCCGGGTTCAAATAAAAAGCGCCCGGGATCCCGGGCGCTTTAGGCTGTTTAAAAAGGCCTCGACGGCCCTTTTAAACAATAAGGTCCCCCGGCCGCAAGCGGCCGATGGAGACCGGCGCTTCGCTGCGCGCAAAGAAATCTGCCGGCACGAGCCGGCAGATTTTTCACACTCCGCTCCGCGAGAAGTATTTTCGGCGACGTACACGCCGCCGCCGAAAATGATTTCAATTTCTTTCGCCGCAAGCGGCGAAACTTAAGCGAGGCTTATTTGACTTTTTCGGCGGCCTTTTCGCCTTCCTTTTCGCTCGGGCGCTCTTGCGGCGTTTGAGCGTGCGGCAAACCACAAAACCGAAGCCCAGCGAAGCGGGTTCGGTTTTGAAAGGAAGAATAAACGAAGCGGAACGGATGTCACCGGGCACAGCCCAAGGCCCCTGCAACCCGCAGCCGCCCTCAAAACCACAAAACCGAAGCCCAACGAAGTGGGTTCGGTTTTGAAAGGAAGAATAAACGAAGCGAAACGGATGTCAAAGGGCCCAGCCTTTGGCTGAGCCCTTTGACGGAGTGCAGCGCAGTTTATTCTGACGCCCGGGAGAGCGGGTTGAGGCGGCCGTACATGCGCGCGTACTCGCGTATCTTCTCCGCGAGCTCGTCCGTGAGCATTCCGGGCGTGAGGCGCCAGGTCCAGTTGCCCGTGGGCGTGCCGGGCTCGTTTATGCGCGCCTCGGCGCCGAGGCCGAGATAGTCCTGCAGCTGGGCGACGAAGAGCTCCGCCACGCTGCCCATGCCGCCGCGGATGAGGCCCCAGTTGACGCCCTCGCGGCTGTTGAGGCCGAGATAGCGCCGCGCGAAGCGCGAGTCGTCGCGGTTTATCTTCTTCCACCACTGCATGGCGGTCTCGTTGTCGTGCGTGCCGACATAGCAGACGCAGTTGGGCGAGTAGGTGTGCGGCAGATAGTTGCTCGGCTCGCGCGAGTCGAAGGCGAACTCGAGCACCTTCATGCCGGGGAAGCCGCTCTCCTCCACGAGCTGCATGACGCGCGGCGTCAGGAAGCCCAGGTCCTCGGCGATGAAGCGCGTATCGTGGAACCAGTCGCGCAGCACCCTGACAAGGTCTATGCCCGGGCCGGTGCGCCACTCGCCGTTTATGGCGGTCTCCTCGCCGTAGGGCACGGCCCAATAGCTGTCGAAGCCGCGGAAGTGGTCTATCCTTATGACGTCGTAGAGGCGCTTGGCGCTCTCAATCCGGCGTATCCACCAGCCGTAGCCGTCGGCCTTCATGCGCTCCCAGTCGTAGATAGGGTTGCCCCAGAGCTGGCCGTCGGCGCAGAAGTAGTCGGGCGGCACGCCGGCGACGACCGTGGGCACGTTGCGCTCGTCGAGCAGGAAGCTCTCCGGGTCGGCCCAGACGTCCGCGCTGTCGAGCGCGACGTAGATGGGCACGTCGCCGATTATCTCTATGCCCAGCGAGTGGACGTAGGCGCGCAGCTTCTCCCACTGGCCGAAGAACAAAAACTGCGCGTATGTGAAGAGGCGGATGTCCGCGTCGAGCTCGCGCCGGTATTTCTCAAGCGCCGCCGGCTCCCTCATGCGGGCGTCCTCGTCGGGCCACTCTATCCAGCTCTTCATGCCGTATCGGCGCTTGAGGGCCATGAAGAGCGCGTAGTCCGGAAGCCAGCCGCGGTTGGCCTCGGCGAAGGCCGCCAGCTCGCCGGCGTCGCGCTCCCAGCCGCGCTCGGCGGCGAGGCGCAGCAGCTCGAAGCGGTGCTCGTATATCTTCCCGTAGTCGACGTGCGAGGGGTCCGCGCCCCAGTCCACGCCCTCCGCCTCGCTCCTTTTGAGCAGGCCGTCCGCGATAAGCAGGTCGAGGTCTATGAAATACGGGTTGCCTGCGGCGGAGGAGAAGGAGGAGTAGGGCGAGTCGCCGTAGCTCGTCGGGCCCAGGGGCAGTATCTGCCAGGCGCCCTGGCCGGACGCGGCGAGGAAATCGGCGAATTTATAGGCCTCTTCGCCGAAGGAGCCGATACCGTATCTGCTCGGGAGCGAGGAGACAGGCAGCAATATTCCGCATTTGCGCATAACTTATCCCTTCACGGCGCCGGAGAGGACGCCCTTTATGATGTGCTTCTGACCGAGCAAGTATAGCACGACTATGGGCAGGATTGCAAGCACGATGCAGGCCATCATCGGGCCCCACTCCACGCGGCCGTAGCTGCCCTTGAAGAACTGTATGAGCATGGGTATGGTCTTGTACTTCTGCACGTCCAGCACCAGCGTGGGCAGGAGGTAGTCGTTCCATATCCACATGGCCTCCAGTATGGCGACGGAGACCATCGTGGGCCGCAGCAGCGGGAAGATGACCTTGAAGTAGGTCTGGAGCGGGTTGCAGCCGTCTATCATGGCGGCCTCCTCAATTTCCAGCGGCACCGTCTTCAT
>DVJK01000158.1 GCA_018716795.1 Candidatus Scatomorpha merdipullorum
CTGATACTGCTTATTATCGCCGCCTTCGGCATCAGCACGCTCTGGTTCACCGTCTTCATAGACGCCATAGCCGCCGTCGCCGCCGCCCTAGTCTCCATCCTCGCCTTCTCGGGTGAGCTGTACTCGTAAAACCCGGCCTGAAACGCCCGCGGGCATTTCAGCGCAAAAAGGACCGGTCTCCAGACCGGTCCTTTTTGCGCGTCCGAACACCCCGTAGGGGCGGGCTTCCACGCCCGCCCGGTGTGGGAGGAAAGACGACGTCGCCGCGCCCGTAAAAATGGTGCGCGGGCTGTGCCCGCGGGATTGCATAAGCTGGGTTGTGGACGCAAGGCAGGCGCACCGTGGTAAACGCGGGTGCAGTTGGTCACGCCGGCCAGCTGCGTCTAACTCGGCCCCGGACGGCGGACAACTGTGGTTTATGCTGACACCTACCCACACGCACAACCCGTAGGGGGCGGCGTCCCCGACGCCCCTTCCGCCGGATGAAGGACGACGTCGGTCCGGCGCGTCGCGCCAAAGGTGCGCGGGCTGTGCCCGCGAAATCGCATACGTTGGGCGGCGGACGTCACCATGCGCGCCGTGGGAAGCGCGGGTGCAATCGGCCACGCTCAACGTCCGCAGCCGGTCAAGCGCGGCAGACACGCAACGCAAGGGCGGGCGTGAAGATAGGTTGCCGCGTGCAACCGGCGCCGTCGGTCGACCGGCGAACGGCGCACCGAGGACGGTGCGCCCTACGACGTGTGGGGAACGTTTCCGCATTGCAAATACGTCATCCGTCGTCAAACGAAAGGGGCGTCGGGGACGCCGCCCCCTACGGTGGTTGCGATAGGGTACGTTTCAGCGGAGCCGTGAGGTGGGCGGGAAGTTTAGACGTAGATCCCGCACCCGTTACGATGTATGCCGCAAGGCTGGTTTCGCTGTTGCCCGTAAGGGGCGGCGTCCTCGACGCCCCGCGGTTGCGGGATTGCCGGGCCAATTTATACGCACCCATTCAGCGTGACCAATTGCACCTACTTCAACCACGGTGCGCACGGTAACGCCCACCACCCAACGTATGCAATCCCGCGGGCACAGCCCGCGCACCATTTGTGCGGCGCACCGGCGTTGTCCTTCATCCAACGCCGGGAGGGCGTGGAAGCCCTCCCCTACGAGGTATCCGCCTCGCACCTACGTTGCACCAACCCCTCAGTCACGGCGCAGAGCGCCGTGACAGCTCCCCTTTCAGGGGAGCCGAGGGGGGGTAGGATGAGGTTTGCTGCGTTTACGCATCTGTTTATCGCGATACTGATACCTACGTTTCGCACCCACCCGTAGGGGGCGGCGTCCTCGACGCCCCTTGCGTCGGTCGACGGACGACGTCGGTTACACGCTGACACCTCCCCAATACACCGTAGGGGCTTATCATCCAAGCCCGCCAACGTCGCCGCTCCGTTCGCCGCGCGCATTACGGCAAAAAGAGCTCCCAAAGGGAGCGCTTTTGCTCATTCTTCCATTTTGAAGCTCAAATCTCCGTGCTCGACCTGCTTGAGCAGGGCGGAGCTGATGGCCTTGTCCATGAATTTTTCGTATTTCACGAAGTAGTTCGCCGCGTTGCGCTGATTTACGCCCAGGCGTCCGATGGTTGTGGCCAGGGTGAGCAGTATGCCGCCCAGCCAGCCGAAGAGGGAGTAGTCCCTGCCCCAGTGTACGACGGCTATGGTGGCCGCGGCGGTGATAATGGCCCAGAGCACGGTGCGGTAGCCGGTCTTCATGTAAATTGCGCCGGCGGCCACGCGCCCGCCGTAGAGCTTCTTGAGCTTCGCCGTGATGGGTACGTCGCAGAAAAAGCCCAGCAGCACGGGCAGCAGGCCGAAGGTGTACAGCAGCGCGCCCGCGACAAAGAGCGCGATGGCGAAAACGATGTCCAGCACCATGTCAGACGCCGTCCCTTCCCGCCGCGGCAGCCATGCCGGAGGCGTGGCGCTTGAGCGCCTCAAAGGTCTCGCCGGATATGACATGCTCTATTCGGCAGGCGTCCTCGGCGGCCACCTCGGGCGCGACGCCCAGGTTCGTGAGCCACTCGGAGAGCAGCGTGTGCCGCTCGTATATCTTCTCGGCTATCTCCCGGCCCGCGTCCAGCAGCTCGATATTCCCGTCGGCGTCGACCCTTATATAGCCGCCCACGCGCAGGTTCTTCATGGCCACGCTCACGCTCGGCTTCGAGAAGCCGAGCTCGTTTGCAATGTCTATGGAGCGCACCACTCCCTTGCTCTTGTGGAGAACGAGTATGGTCTCCAGATAGTTCTCAGCGGATTCTTGAATTTTCATCCTTTTTTCCTCTCCCGCCCAAAGCGAAGTTTCTGGCCTATTCTACCACAAAGCCGCGGCCTCTGCAAGCGCAGAGCGCTGGCCAAACCGGGCGCGGGTGTGCTATAATGGGCGCGGAGGTGAGCTCATGAGCTCCTTTGCGCTTAAAATCACGGCCATAGTGCTGATGACGCTGGACCATTTCGCCACGATAGCAGGCCAGCTCGGGATTATCGCGCTGATTCCCGGCGCCGGCTTGGACAGCGCCTGGGCCCTGAACCTCAGCTACGGCATATTGCTGGCGCTGAACGGCCTGGGCCGCGCGGCCTTCCCGCTTTTCGCCTTCATGCTCGCCGAGGGCTGCGCGAGGACGCGCAGCATGCCGCGCTACATAGGCAGGCTGGCGCTCTTCGCGCTTATCTCCGAGCCGGTCTACTATTTCACGCTGGGCGGCGCGGTGTACGGCGCGGATTTGGGCGGCTTTATCGCGAACATAGCCGGACTCAACTTCAACAATATCTTTTTCACGCTGGCCCTCGCCGCGCTCGCCATATACGCCTGGCAGCGCCTGACGCCGCGGGGCAGGGGAGGGGCGGCGCTCGGCCTTCTCGCCTTCGCCCTCGCCGCGTTCGCCGCAGGGTATTTCAAGACGGATTACGGAGCGATGGGCGTGATACTCATATTCGCGCTCTACCTCGCGGGGAAGAGCAGGAAGCTCCAGTGCGCGGTCATAGTCCTCCGGGCGCTGGTTCTCTACTTCTTTTCGGGCTTTGGCTACGGATGGTACGTTATCGGCCCCTGGCAGTTCATCAGCTTTTTCGGCGCCTGCCTCTCGCTCATTCCGGTCCTGCTCAGCAGCGGACGCCGCGGGAGGCCGCTCAAGTGGGCCTTCTACATATATTATCCCGCGCACCTCGCCGTCCTCGGCCTCATAGCCGCGCTTTTGCATTGACAAGTCCGCCGCGGCATATTAAACTATACGCTGTTGGAAATTTGGAGGGATGCCCTTGTTTAATGTCATAAAACGCGAGGGACGCGCGCGGCGCGGCGAGTTTTCCTGCCCGCACGGCGCCGTCCAGACGCCGGTCTTCATGAACGTCGGCACCCAGGGCGCGATAAAGGGCGCGCTTTCGGCGCGCGACCTGAGGGATATCGGCTGCCAGATAGAGCTCTCAAACACCTATCATCTGCACGTCCGGCCCGGCGACGAGCTCATCAAATCCCTCGGAGGTCTGCACAAATTCATTACCTGGGACGGCCCGATACTCACGGACAGCGGAGGCTTCCAGATTTTCTCCCTCGCCGAGCTGAGGAAGATAGGCGAGGACGGCGTGCGCTTCAACTCCCACGTAGACGGGCGGCATATCTTCATGGGCCCGGAGGAGAGCATGCGCATACAGTCCAACCTCGGCAGCGACATAGCCATGGCCTTCGACGAGTGCGTCAAGATTCCCTCGCCCTACGACTATGTCAAGGCCAGCTGCGAGCGCACGGCCCGCTGGCTGGAGCGCTGCGTCAGGGCGCTTGCGGAGTATAACGCCGAGCCCGACGCCGTAAATCCCGGCCAGGTGCTCTTCGGCATAAACCAGGGCGCGGTTTTCCCCGACCTTCGCATCGAGCACATGAAGCGCATAGCCGAGCTGGACTGCGCGGGCTACGCCATCGGCGGCCTCGCTGTCGGCGAGACGCATCAGGAGATGTACGACACGATTGAGGCCGTCGAGGAGTATATGCCGCAGGACAAGCCGCGCTATCTCATGGGCGTCGGCACGCCGGGGAACATTATCGAGGGCGTCGCGCGCGGCGTGGACTTCTTCGACTGCGTCATGCCCGCCCGCAACGGCCGCCACGGCCACCTATTCACCTGGGGCGGGATTATCAACATCAAGAACGCCAAGTATGAGCGCGACGAGAGCCCCATTGATCCCGAGTGCTCCTGCCCGGTCTGCCGGAGGTATTCCCGCGCCTATGTGCGGCACCTCTTCAAGGCCGAGGAGATGCTCGCCATGCGCTTCGCCGTGACGCACAACCTGTGGTTCTACAACAGCCTCATGCAGCGCATCCGCGAGGCCCTCGACGGCGGCAGCTTCGAGGATTTCCGCCGCCGGTATTCGAAGCGGCTCGACACGCGCATATAAAAAACCTTGCAATTTTGAAAATACCGGGTTATAATCTACACACCGTATCTTTAGGCTGGAGGTAAACAAGCAAATGTTTTTTAATGTACTCACAAGCGGCGCCGCTAACGGCGGCTTGGGCGGTATGAGCTCCATACTGTTCCTCGTTATCATCTTCGTCGTCTTCTACTTCTTCCTTATCCGTCCCGAAAATAAGCGCAAGAAGCAGCTCAACGAGATGCGCAGCAACATCTCCCTCGGCGACGAGATTGTCACCATCGGCGGCATTATGGGTAAGGTCGTTCAGGTGACCGAGGACACCATCACCTTCGAGACCGGCGAGGACCGCGTCCGCCTGCAGGTGACCAAGTGGGCCATCAGCTCCAATGTCCGCGAGGAGAAGCAGCGCGCCGAGCAGGAGGCTGCCGCCCGCGCCGCCAAGAGCAAGAAGAAGGCCAAGACCTCCGGCGAAGAGAACAGCGTCGACGGCGAAGGCAAGTAACAGGCCCGCAACGTGAATTAAAATCCCTCCGACGTAATAGGATGTACAAACACCTGCGTCGGAGGGATTTTTATGACCACACAAACTGAGCGCCGGAGCGCTCGCAAGCCGCCGGTCAAATGGTACGTGCTCGGCCCGGCGGTCTGTATACTGAGCCTGCCCGTTTTCATGTACCTCTGCGCCCTGCTGCTCGCCCGCGAGCTATTGCCCTTCAGCCTTGCGGATGAGCTGGTGACGGCCTCGGTCTTCCTGGCCGGAACGGCGGGAGGGGCCGCGGGCAGCGCCGTCAGGGGAGGGAAGGCCGTCCAGAGCGGCTTTATATCCGGCTGCGTCCTCGCCGCCGCGCTCGCCGTCGCCGCCCTGGCCGCGCCGGGAGAGGGCGCGCTCAGCGCCCAATGCCTGCGCCATGCGATAGCCGCCGCGGCAGGCGGCGCCTTCGGCGGGGCGCTGGGCATGAGGCGGCGGCCCGGCAAAAGGCGGCGCAAAAACCGCTGATTACCGCTTGTTGAGGCGGATGTGATAACTATCCGTAATATGGGCGCTTGGTATACATAACATGGTTTGATTACCAAGACCGGCGTCGCGCTCCCGGCCCATGCGCCAAATCTGGTGTATTTGCCGCGCTTTTGCCCAGGGCAGTGCCAGGTAAGTTGACTAAGTTTACATAACACAGTTTACATAAAGCATCGGCATAATTCACAAACTTACGTTTCTTTTGACAAAGGACTTGATTACTGATGGATTTTGTATTATATTGTGCCTACTTGAGTTATGTAAATTACCGCCCTGCGCCCCAGGCCCGTTCGGGCCCCGAGGCTTGAAGCCCGGGCGCGGGTTCATACATATAGACAGCGCGCGCCTTCTCCGGCGCGGCGAAGATTTTTTGACGCTTGCGCTCATCTCGGCGGCCTTCCTCGCCGGGGCGGCGGCGGGCGCCTTTGTCGGGAGCGGGCAGCCCGAGGCCGCCGGCGAGCTCCTGAACGGTGAGGGCGTATACGCCTCCGGCAGCTTTGCCGGGCAGTTCATGTCCTGCGCCGGATACCCTCTTCTGGTTTTGTTTTTATCCACCTCGCTCTTAGGGGTTTTGCTTATTCCGGCGGCGATGGCCTTCCGCGGCTTTTCGCTCGCCTGCTCCGCCGCCTGCCTGGCGCAGGCCTATCCCGAGGAGGGCACGGCCCTTGTCCTGACCGTTCTCGGGCTTCCGGCGCTGTTTACCGTGCCGGCGCTCTTCATCTCGGCGCACTGGGCCGGCTGCTTCTCGGCCCGGCTCCTGGCCGGATTTGCGCGCAGGCCCCTGCCCATGAGGGGCCGCGTCCAAGGCGGGAGGGCGTCCGCGGTGATATTGCTGCTGCTGGCGGCCGCGGCTGCGGAGCGTTTTATTGTCCCGCCTCTGGTGCGGGCCCTTATATAGCGATTGGAGAAAAAGACATACGGATTGGGGGGAGACAAGTTGGTGCAGGACTCTGAAATCCTGGACGAGTTCCGGGATTATCTAAAAAACGAGCGCAACTCATCCGACAACACGATAGCGAGCTATCTGCGCGATATGCGCCAGCTTGCCGATTACCTCGACCTGCACGGCGGCAAGGACCTGCAGGACGCCGGGGAGAAGGACCTGAACGAATATCTCGACTACCTCCGCCGCATCGGCAAGAGCCCTGCGACCGTGGCCCGCTGCGTGGCCACTTTCAAGAGCTTTTATAAGCACTCCTTCGTCACCGGGCGAAGCCTGCAGAATCCCGCGGCCGGCCTCATAAGCGAGAAGATGGAGAAAAAGCTCCCGCAGATTCTCACGAGCAAGGAGGTCGAGCTTTTGCTCGAGCAGCCCGAGTGCACCGACGCCAAGGGCTACCGCGACCGCGCCATGCTCGAGCTGCTGTACGCCACGGGCATCCGCGTGAGCGAGCTCATCGCCCTCAACGTCGCGGACGTGAACATACCCATCGGCGTCATAACCTGCCGCGGCCGCGGCAAGGAGAGGGTCATCCCCATGTACACCAAGGCCGTCAAGGCCCTGAGCGAGTATGTGGAGTTCATAAGGCCGAACATGGTGGCCGACGAGCATGAGCAGGCCCTCTTCGTCAACATGAACGGCGTGCGCATGACGCGCCAGGGCTTCTGGAAGATTCTCAAGCACTATCAGGCCAAGGCCCACATTGAAAAGGACATAACGCCGCACACGCTGCGGCACTCCTTCGCGGCGCATTTGCTGGAAAACGGCGCCGACCTCCACGCCATCCAGGAGATGCTGGGGCACTCCGACCTCTCCAGCACGCAGATATATGCGCACATCGTGAAAAAACATATCAAGGACGTCTACAACAAAGCCCATCCAAGGGCCTGAGAAGGGGAAGCCCCCGACGGGAAACCGTCGGGGGTGATTTTATCTGCTTGCGCCGCTTTTGCGCATGTGTTACAATGTCTCTTGTCAGGAGGCGCGTATATGCTGCAAAAGCCGGAGATGATATTTTTCGATTACGGGCACACGCTCTGCTATGAGCCCGTGCAGGACTATCCCGCGGGCTGGGCGGCGGTCATGGAGCACGCCGTCGAAAACCGCTCCGGCGTGACGGCCGAAGAGCTCGCCGCGCTCTGCATGTCGACCTACCGCCGCGTCTGGGATGCGACGCGGCCCCTGGAGCTGGAGACCGACGGCTTCAAGCTCGACGCGGAGCTCTACGAGTGCCTGGGCCTGGAGTTCGACCTGCCGCTTGAGGAGCTTGAGTACATACGCTGGCGCGCCACGGAGCCCATAATGCCCATGGAGGGAATAGAGGGCTTCCTCGCCCTCTGCGCCGAAAAGGGCATCCGCACGGCGGTTATCAGCAACCTCTCGTATTCCGGCGCGGCCCTGCGCCGGAGGATAGACGAGACGCTGCCCTTCCACCGCTTCGAGTTCATCCTGGCCTCGAGCGAGGGCGTCTTCCGCAAGCCCTCGGAGTGGATATTCCGCCGCGCCATGGCCCGCGCGCGTGTGACGCCGGAGAAGTGCTGGTTCATCGGCGACGACGTGCGCTGCGACATAGAGGGCGCGGCCCGCGCCGGGATATATCCCGTCTGGTATAAGAGCCCGCTCAAGTGTACGTATAAGCCCGAGTCCAAAACTCCGCCGCAGTGCGAATTTACCCGTGTCGAGAGCTGGGATGAGCTCGGCGATATCCTGCGCGGCTTGATTTGAAGGGCGCCGCGTGATAAAATATAAGGCGAAAGCGAGGCGGGAGAGTGCGCATACTGGGCATAGACCCCGGCGTGGCCACCGTGGGATTCGGCGTCATAGACTCCGAGCGGAGCGGGCAGCGCTTTGTGCGCTGCGGCGTCATAACGACGCCGGCGAACACGCCGCTCACAAGCCGGCTTGACCGGATATACTCCGACCTCGGCGAGCTCATTCGGCTGTTCAGTCCGGACGCCGCCGCCGTGGAGGAGCTTTTCTTCAACACGAATATCACCACAGGCATCTCCGTGGCCGAGGGCAGGGGAGTCATACTGCTCGCCTGCTTTCACTCGGGGGTGCCTGTCTACGAATACACGCCGCTGCAGGTCAAGCAGGCCGTCGTCGGCTACGGCCGCGCCGAAAAGCGCCAGGTCATCGACATGGTCAAGCGCATACTGAACCTGCCCGCGGCCCCGAAGCCGGACGACGCGGCGGACGCGGTCGCGATTGCGCTCTGCCACGCGCGCAGCGCCACAAGCCGGCTCATGAGTCAAGGAGGAAACGGATGTTTTACCACATAGAAGGCACGGTCTCGCAGCTCGGCGGCGGCGTCGCCGTCATAGACTGCGGCGGCGTCGGCTTTGAGCTCAACGTCAGCCTCAACACGCTCTCGCGCCTCAAGCCCGGCGAAAAGGCGAAGCTTTTGGTCTGCGAGTCGGTCAAGGAGGACGCCTTCGACCTCTACGGCTTCGCGGAGCCCGGCGAAAAGCGCTTTTTCCAGCTGCTCATAAGCCTCTCGGGCGTCGGGCCCAAGGCCGCGCTGAGCATATTGTCCGCCTCCACGCCGGAGCAGCTGGCCGTGGCGATAATGGCCGGGGATGAGAAGGCCCTGACCGTCGCGCCCGGCATAGGCAAGAAGATTGCCCAGCGCGTCATATACGAGCTGCGCGACAAGATATCCAAGGAGGCCGGAAGCCTGAGCGTGCCGCTTCAGCGAGGCGCGAGCGCCGCGCCCTCCGGCACGGACAAGCTCTCGGACGCCGCCGCGGCCCTCGCCGTCCTCGGATACAGCACCGCGGAGGTCAACGCCGCCCTGCGCGGGGTCGACGGCGCCGCGCTCGACACCGAGGGCATCATCAAGGCCGCGCTCAAGAACATGATGAAGTGAGGTTGAGGGCATGAGCATAAGCTTTTCAAGCGAAGATTTGGGCGAGGAGCGGCTTGTAACCGCCAAAAGCCTCCTGCCCGAGGACGCGAACGAGGTCTCTCTGCGCCCGCGAAGCCTTGAGGAATACATCGGCCAGGAGAAGGCCAAGGAGAACCTGCGGATATTCATCCAGGCGGCCAAGATGCGCGGCGAGGCGCTTGACCACGTCCTGCTCCACGGCCCTCCGGGCCTCGGCAAGACCACCCTCGCCGGGATTATCGCAAACGAGATGGGCGTCAACCTGCGCATCACCTCCGGCCCCAGCATAGAGAAGGCGGGCGACCTCGCCGCGCTGCTCACCAACCTGCAGGAGAACGACATCCTCTTCGTCGACGAGATTCACCGGCTCGACCGCGCGGTGGAGGAGATACTTTACCCGGCCATGGAGGACTTCGCCATCGACATCATCATCGGCAAGGGCCCGAGCGCGAACTCCATACGCCTCGACCTGCCGCACTTCACGCTTATCGGCGCGACGACGCGCTCCGGCCAGCTCACCGCGCCGCTGCGCGACCGCTTCGGCGTCACGCTCCGGCTTGAGCTCTACACGCCCGCCGAGCTCGCGCAGATTGTGACGCGCTCTGCCGGCATCCTCGGCATAGCCATAGAGCCGGACGGCGCGGCCGAGATTGCCGCGCGCAGCCGCGGCACGCCGCGCATAGCCAACCGAATGCTCCGCCGCGTGCGCGACTTCGCCCAGGTCACGGGCGGCGGCGTCATAACAAGGGAGGTCGCGAACGACGCCCTCTTCCGCCTCGAGGTGGATAAGGACGGGCTCGACGCCCTCGACCGCCGTATGCTGGGCAGCATCATCCAATACTACGGCGGCGGCCCGGTGGGCCTCGACACGCTTGCGGCCACGATAAACGAGGAGGCCGTCACGCTCGAGGACGTGTATGAGCCGTATTTGCTCCAGCAGGGCTATCTCACGCGCACGCCGCGCGGCCGCTGCGTCACGCGCAAGGCCTACGAGCATTTGGGCATCGACTACGTCGGCCAGGAGCGCCTGGAGCTCTGAGCCGGAGCGCGGCTTTTGTGAAAAATGCCGAGAGTTCGGCGGGTTTTTCAGAAAATTTTTGAATTTTACTTGACTTTCCAGAAGCTTGTAATATAATTTACATAGCGTATTTGACCTCAGGACATGGCAGACTATAATTACTTGGCACAACTCAATGACGAAGCTCTTCAGCAAATGGCCTCCGAGGGCGACGCGCGCGCGGAGGAGGAGCTTATAGAGCGGTACACCCGCGTGGTGAGAATCTGCGCGAGGCCGTACTTCCTCGCGGGAGGAGACAGCGAAGATCTCACGCAGGAGGGGCTTATGGGCCTGCTCGGCGCCGTCAGGAGCTATAAGCAGGAGAGCGGCGCCCCGTTCAAGGGCTATGCCGAGGTGTGCATACGCAACCGCATATTGCAAGCCGTCAGATCCGCATCGAGAAAGAAACACGATCCGCTCAACGGCGGAGTTTCCCTGGAATACGTTATCCTCTCGGAAGAAGAAGCCAGGCAGCCCTCCGAGCTGCCGCCCGAGGTGTTCAGCCGTTCGCCCGAGGAACAGGTTTTAGCCAGAGAGAGCGAGAATGAGTTCTATTCCACTTTTTCGCGGTGTCTGTCCGCGTTTGAAACCGAAGTGCTCTTTCACTTCCTGGACGGTCTAACCTACCGGCAGATTGCCCGCGAGGTCGGACGCACTGAGAAGGCGGTGGACAACGCCGTGCAGCGGATTCGCCGAAAGCTGGCGAGGCAACCTTTTCCCGGCGATATCAGCAGAAGCTGAACGCATACAAACAATCTATCTAAAGAGAGGGTAAATCATGTTTGAAGACAAAGTGCTAGTGTGCAAAGAGTGCGGCCAGGAGTTCGTTTTCTCCGCCGGCGAGCAGGCGTTTTACGCTGAGCGCGGCTTCCAGAACGAGCCCCAGCGCTGCAAGGCCTGCCGCGACGCCCGCAAGAACGCCGCCCGCGGCCCGCGCGAGTATTTCACCGCAGTCTGCGCCATGTGCGGCGGCGAGGCCCGCGTCCCCTTCGAGCCGAAGAGCGACCGCCCCGTCTACTGCAGCGAGTGCTTCGCCAAGCTTCGCGAGCAGCAGAATAACGCCTGAAACCGGATGTAAAGGGCCGGAGAGGCGCGTCTGCAGCGCCGGCCCCTCCGGCCTTTTTGCAATACCATATTCCACGGAGGAAAAGAAATGCTTGACATTAAGCGCGACACGATGATTTCCGAGATTATTGAGGAGTGCCCGCAGGCCATGCCCGCCTTCCAGGCCATCGGTATGCACTGCATGGGCTGCGCCCTGGCCAGCGGCGAAACGCTCGAGCAGGCCTGCTACGCCCACGAGGTCGACCCCGACCTGTTCCTCGAAAAGCTCAAGGAGTATCTGGCGACACTTTAAGCCTTCTGCGCGGAGCCGGCCTTTCGGGGCCGGCCCTATTTTTATGCCTATGAAAAATCTACTCACGCCCCGCCTGGCGCTCTGCGCCCGATATGCGGCCGGGGCCGCAATCCTCTGCGACGTGGGCACCGACCACGGCTATCTGCCCATAAGCCTGCTCGCAGAAGGGAAAATTGAATACGCCATAGCCGCCGATATCCGTCCCGGCCCTCTTGCAAGCGCCCGCCGCCACGCCGGGGAGGCGGGGCTGGAGGGGAAAATGCGCTTCGAGCTCGCAGACGGCCTCGCTTTTCCGGGCGCGGAGCGGGCCGACACCGTCGTCTGCGCGGGCATGGGCGGCGAGACCGTCGCCGGTATTTTGAAGCGCGCGCCCTGGACGAAGGAGGGCGTCCGGCTCATTCTCCAGCCGCAGAGCAAGCTCGACGAGCTCTGCGAGTGGCTCGGCGCGAACGGCTACGCCATACGCTCCGCCGCGCTCGCCGCGGAAGGGGAGAGGCTTTACGCCGTGCTATCGGTCCTCGGCGGGGCGGAGGGCTTCAGATATGCCGAGGACGCCCTCGCCGCCGCGGGCGAGAGGCTGCTCGGCCGCTGGCTTGAAGGGCGCATACGCCGGCTCGACCGCGCCCTCGCCGGCATGGAGCGCGGCGCGGACGCCGCGGAGGGCATAAGCGCCGCGCGCCGCACCCTCGCGCGGCTCAAAGCATACGAAGGAGGTTCAATATGACAAGCGTCAAAGACATACTCGATTTCCTCGACGACAAGGCCCCGCTGGACACCCAGCTGGATTTCGACAACGCGGGATTCCTCTGCGGCGACGCGGCGGCGGAGGTGACGCGCGTCCTCGTCGCGCTCGACATAACCGACGGCGTCGTCGCCGAGGCGGCGGATTTCGGCGCGGAGCTCATTGTCTCGCACCACCCGGTCTGCTTCACGCCCATGAAGAGCGTCACGACGGACGACCTCACGGGCCGCAAGTTCGCCGCCATGCTCAAGGGCGGCATATCCGCGATATGTATGCACACGAACCTTGACGCCGCGCCCGGCGGCGTCAACGACGCGCTCTGCGCCGCGCTGGGCGCGGAAAACCTCGGCCTGCTTGCGCCCGAGCACGACACGATGAGCCGCCTCTGCCGCTTTGCGGAGCCGATGGAGTACGCAGACTTCCTCGCGCACGTCAAATCCGCGCTCGGCGCGAACGGCATTCGCTGCGCGGGGCCCGAAAAGCGCGTGCAGCTCTTCGGCGTCTGCGGCGGGGCGGGCGCGGACTTCATCCCCGACGCCGCCGCGCGCGGCTGCGACGCCTATATCACCGCCGACGTCAAGCACCACCAGTTCCTCTGGGCCGGCGAGCTGGGCATAGCCCTCGTCGACGCCGGGCACTTCTCCACCGAGAACGTGGTCGTGCCCGTCCTGGCCGGCTGGCTGCGCGAGCGCTTCCCCGCGCTGGAGGTCAAAACTGCCGCGAGCTATAAGCAGCCGGAGAGGTTCTACGTCTGAAGTTAAGGAACTCTTAAACTTTCCGCCCCTTTTTTCTTAAAGCGCTTCCGATACAATGACCATGAGGTGAGGGATATGGCGAAGATACTCATTTGCGACGACGACGCCGACATAGTCGCGGCGCTGAAGATTTACCTCTCCAACGCCGACTACGAGCTCTTCACTGCCTCGACGGGCCGCGAGGCGCTGGACTGTATCAGGGAGAAGGGGATAGACCTCGTGCTCATGGACATCATGATGCCGGAGATGGACGGCCTCGCGGCCACGGCCAGGCTGCGCGAGGACTTCAACATCCCGGTCATACTGCTGACGGCCAAGAGCGAGCTCTCCGACAAGGTGCTGGGCCTCAACGTGGGCGCGGACGACTATATCACGAAGCCCTTCGACCCGATAGAGGTCCAGGCGCGGGTGCGAAGCCACCTGCGGCGCTATATGCGCCTGGGCGGCAGGGCGGAGCCCGAGGTGAAGAAGGACGTCATCACCATCGGCGGCGTCGAACTCGACGACGGGGCCAAGTCCGTCACCGTGGACGGAGAGCCGGTCAGCCTTACGCCCATTGAGTATAACATCCTGCATCTCCTGATGCGCAACCCCAACCGCGTGTTCTCCTCGGCGCAGATCTACGAGCTGGTCTGGAACGAGAACGCCATCGGCTCCGAGAGCAGCGTCGCCGTCCATATCCGTCACCTCCGTGAGAAGATCGAGATCAATCCCAGCGACCCGAGGTATATAAAGGTCGTCTGGGGCCAGGGCTACAAAATGGAGGCTAGGAAATGAATGAAGAACTTGACAGGATAGGGCCGGCACCAGACTCTGCACCAGACCCGGCGCAAGGCTCGGTGCCAGAGACGGTGCCGGAGCCGAAGATGACAAAGGCGAATAAGCAGCGTGTAAGCGCGCCGCTGACGCACACTCTGTGGGCGAAGATACTCGCCTTCGTGCTGCTGTGCGTGTTTTTGCTCCTGCTTGCGTCGGGAGTTGGCGAGGCTATATTTTCTGTCCTGGGCTCAGGAACTTGGGAAAATGCTACGGAGTTTGTGCGCGATGCGCTCGTCAGAAGCTATGGCTACGACGTGCTCAGCACTGCGCAGCGCGTGTACGCCAGTGGGCTGCTGACAACGGTGTACAACCTTGCGTCCTGGTGGCTGCCGATGGTCATACTCGGCGCGGTCGGCACCATCGCCTGCCTGGTGTTCCTGTTCATGGCCGCCGGACATAGGAAGGGCGAGAGCAGCGCGCGGCTCAACTTAGTCGACCGCATACCGCTGGACCTGTATGCCGCGGCGTGCTGGGCGGCGGCTTTGGGGGTGCTGTTTATGGAGGCGTCCATACTGGACAGCTCGCTGGACAATACCTGGCCGTTTATAGTCACACGAGACGGTGTAGCCTTTGCTGTCCTCGCGGCCATAGCGCTCTACATCATCTTCCTCGTCGCTCTTGCGCCGTTACTATCATTTGCAACGCGCATAAAGGTCGGCGG
>DVJK01000159.1 GCA_018716795.1 Candidatus Scatomorpha merdipullorum
GTCAAGACCTCGGAAATATACGAGTATCTCGCCTTCCTCTCGCGCGACAAGGTCAAAAACGAGCAGAGCCGCTCGCCGGAGTACGGCCTGAACGCCGCGAGCCGCGCGCGCAAGATTTCGACGCTCAGGAGCTTCTATAAATACCTGACGGTCAAGACAAAGCAGATTGACAGCGACCCCGTCGCGGATTTGGACACGCCCAAAAAGGTCAAGGCTCTCCCCCGCTATCTCAGCCTGAACGAGGCCGAGCGCCTTCTCAGCTCCGTCGACGGCAAATTCAGGGAACGGGATTACTGCATAATCTGCCTCTTCCTCAACTGCGGGCTGCGCATATCCGAGCTTATCGGCCTGGACCTGGGAGACATACGCGAGGACAGCCTGCGCGTCCTCGGCAAGGGCGGCAAGGAGCGGATTGTCTACCTCAACGGCGCCTGCCTTGCGGCGATTGAGGACTATAAGCCCCTGAGGGCCGCCTGGGCCGCGCCGGGCTGCCGGGCCTTCTTCGTCTCGAGCCGGCATCAGCGCATGAGCCGCGACGCGGTGCACCATATGCTCAAGGAGGCCTTCCTCAAGGCGGGGCTCGACCCGAGCCGGTACTCTGCGCACAAGCTCCGGCACACCGCCGCGACGCTTATGCTTCAAAACGGCGTCGACGTCCGCACGGTGCAGGAGGTGCTCGGACACACCAACCTCAACACCACGCAGATATACACGCACATAGACAACGCCGAGCTGCACATAGCCGCCGAGGCCAACCCGCTGGGCAGATTTGTGCCAGACTCGGGAAAATCCGAGGGCGAAAAATAATTTTCAAAAGCGAGAACTTTTTTCACAAAGTCTCGTCAAATAAATCCGCGTGCGCTCCGAGCTTCCGGTGGGGCGCGCCGCAAGAAACAGAGCAAGGAGAAATCGAGATGAATACCTACAAGAGAATTGCCGCAATGGCGCTTGCGCTTATTATGCTGCTCGCCCTGGCCGCCTGCGGTGGCGGCAAGGACGACGAGAACGCTCCCGGCGACGACATAGGCGACGTCTCCGAGACCTATGTCCCCGAGGAGAGCCCGGAGCCGAGCCCCAGCGAGGAGCCTGAGAATACCCCCGAGCCGACTCCCGAGCCCACTCCGGAGCCGACGCCCGTTCCGACACCCGTCCCCACTCCCGAGCCGACCCCGGAGCCGACGCCCGAGTCCAGCCCCGAGCCCACTCCCGAGGCCTCTGACGAGCCGAGCGAGGAGCCCGGCGGCGAGAGCGTCGACCTGACCGCCTTCTTCAACAGCCTCGCCACCAAGTTTGAGTTCGCGAGCCTGATGGACATGGATTCCGTCATGCTGGACAACTACTATCCCGGCCTCACCGCCGTTTCCGCCAAGCAGCTCATCGCCAAGATGCCGATGATTACGGCCTCCGCCAATGAGATAGTCCTCATCGAGTGCGCCGACGAGGCCGACGCCGCGGCCGTGAAGGCCATTTTCGAGACCCGCAAGCAGACCCAGATGGACGGCGGGGCCTGGTATCCCGAGACCATCGAGCAGTGGGGCAGCGCGCAGATCTGCGTCCACGGCCCCTATGTCATGCTTGTCTGCCACCAGGACGCCGCGGATATCGCCGCGAGCTTCAACGCGCTCTTCGCCTGAGCAATATTTCAAGTAAGGAGGACCGCTGAGTGGTCTTTTCCAGCATACTCTTCATGTTCATCTACCTGCCGGTGGTGCTGCTTTTGTACTACATCTCGCCGGTCAGGTGGAGGAACCCGATACTCTTCGTCGCCAACATGATATTCTACGGCTGGGGCGAGCCGGTTTATATCCTGTTGATGCTCGTGAGCATAACCATCAACTATATAAACGGCATCCTCATAGCCAAGTGGCGGCATGTCGACGACAAAAAGGCGAAGACCGTCCTCGTCGTCAATGTGGTGCTGAACCTCGCCCTCCTGGGCTTCTTCAAGTATTACAACATGCTCGCCGACACGCTCAACGCCCTGCCCTTCATGAACCTGCCGGACCTCGACGTCACGCTGCCCATAGGCATATCCTTCTACACCTTCCAGACGATGAGCTACCCGATTGACGTCTATCGCGGCGACGCCGACGTCCAGAAGAACTATATCAGCTTCGGCACCTTCGTCGCGCTCTTCCCTCAGCTTATCGCGGGCCCGATTGTGCGCTATAAGGACGTCGCCGACCAGCTGGGCTTCCGCGCGAGCAGCGTGGACCAGTTCTCCTCCGGCGTCGAGCGCTTCATGATAGGCGTAGGCAAGAAGGTGCTCATCGCCAACACCATCGGCAAGCTCTGGGATGCCTACGCCCTGAGCGTCGGCGAGCTGACCTTCGTTGGCTCCTGGATAGGCGCGCTGGCCTTCGGCCTGCAGATTTACTTCGACTTCGCCGGCTACTCCGACATGGCGATAGGCCTGGGCCGGATGATAGGCTTCGAGTTCCTGGAGAACTTCAACTATCCCTACATCTCCAAGAGCATAACCGAGTTCTGGCGGCGCTGGCACATGTCGCTCGGCACCTGGTTCCGCGACTATCTGTACATCCCTCTCGGCGGCAACCGCTGCGGGAAGGCCAGGCAGATTTTCAACATCGTCGTCGTCTGGGCCGCGACCGGCATCTGGCACGGCGCGAACTGGACCTTCCTGGTCTGGGGCCTCTACTACGCCTTCTGGCTCCTGCTGGAGAAGACCTTCCTCTACAAGACGCTGGACAAGTCCAAGGTCATCGGCCATGTCTACACCATAGTTATTGTCACGCTGGTTTGGCCGCTTTTCAAGCTCGAGGACATGGGGATTGCCTGGCAGTACACGAGCGCAATGCTCGGCTTCGGCGCGAAGGGCTTCATATGCAGCGACGACATTTACTATCTCCTGACCTACGCCGCCACCTTCGCCATAGGCATCCTCGCCTCCACCCCGCTTGCTGCCAGGCTCTGGCACAGGCTGCCGAAGGGCTTTGTCCGCGTCGCCGCGCCCGCGCTCATACTGCTGGCGCTTGTGCTCTCCACCGCCTATCTGGTGGACGCGACGTACAACCCCTTCCTCTACTTCAACTTCTAAGGAGGCTCGCTCATGAATAAAAAAGCAATGTGGGCGGAAGTCCTCATATTCCTGACCTTTATCTTCGGCTTTTTCATCGCGAACCTGGCCGTGCCCGACCGCGAGATGTCCGAACAGGAGAACAAATCCCTCCAGCAGCTGCCCAAGTTCAGCTTCGAGGCCCTTTTCGACAAGACCTTCACAAAGCAGTTTGAGGACTATACCTCCGACCAGTTCGTGCTGCGCGACCAGTGGATAACGCTCAAGGCCGCGGCCGAGCTTGCCCTCGGCAAGGAGGAGAATAACGACGTCTCCTACGGCGAGGACCAGACGCTTATCGAGGGCTTCACAGCCCCGGAGCAGAGCACGCTGGACGCCAACATGGGCTTTGTGAACGCCCTTGTGGGCAACACGGACGCCGAGGTCTACTTCGGGATAATCCCGGAGAAGAGCGAAATCTGGGCCGACCGCTTCCCCGCCCGCACGCCGAACGACAGCGAGGCGGAGCTCATAGAGTACTGCTACGGCCTCTCGCAGGCGCACAACGTCGACCTCCTCTCCCCTCTCCGCGAGCATTCGGACGAGTATATCTACTACCGCACCGACCACCACTGGACAAGCCTCGGCGCTTACTACGGCTTCACCGCCGTCGGCGAGGCCATGGGGCTTGACGTGCCCGCGCTCGAGAGCTACACTGACCGCCGCGTCGTCTCCGACAGCTTCTACGGCACCACCTGGTCCGAGAGCGGCTTCAGCTGGGTGAAGCCCGACAGCATGGAGATTTTTGTGGACGCTCCCGAGGGGCTGGAGATAACCAGCTACCCGCAGGGCTCCCCCGTCGAGGGCAAGCTCTATGACGAGAGCAAGCTCGCCGTCAAGGACAAGTACTCCATGTTCATGGGCGGCAACTGCCCGCTGCACGAGATAGTCACCGGCAGCGAAGGCACCTCCCTGCTGATAATCCGCGACTCCTACACGGACAGCCTCATCCCCTTCCTGCTGGAGGACTTCAGCGAGATCCACGTCATCGACCTGCGCTACTACCGCATGAGCGTCGCGGACTACATCGCCCAGAACGGCTTCGACAAGGTCCTCGTCCTGTACAGCGCGAGCACCTTCGCCACCGACACAAACCTCCTTTTATTGAGCAGGTAAGCAAAAATCCGCCCGCCGGAATTCGGCGGGCGGCTTGTTTTTATCGTTAAAAACCTTGCAATCTCTGTGCAAATGGTATATAATTATCTTATATTCTTATAAGCGCGGTGATATTGTGAAGCTGGATAGAATTGAAATATTTTGCGCCGTAGCCAGAAACATGAGCTTTTCCAAGGCTGCGGAGGAGATGCACGTCGCCCAGTCGGCCGTAAGTCAGCAAATCCGCGCTATGGAGGAGGAGCTTGGCTTCGCGCTCTTCGAGCGCAGCACGCGCAGGGTGTCGTTTACCGACGCGGGGCAGAGCTTTTACGTGGACTGCGTGAAGCTCATGGCCGGGCTGGACGAGGCGCTGGCGCGCGCCGCGTCCAAGCTCAACGGCAAGAAGAACTTCCTCACCGTCGGCATCGAGGGGCTTATGCAGTGCGAGGTCAAGGCCGAGGCCCTGAAGGCCTTTGAGCGGACGCACCCCGAGGTCGACATCATCCCCAAGCAGATTGACCGCGACCGCAAATATGAGGATTTGCTGACGGGCAAGATAGACGTCGTGTTCGACATACCGAAGTACTACACGCTCAATCCCCATATAAAGAAGTGCGGCATCGTCCGCAACAGGCACTGCCTGATGGTGAGCAAGGACCACCCTCTGGCCGGGCGCGACAGCGTCAGCAAGGAGGAGCTGGCGCAGTACGTGACGTTCTGGGGCGGCATACCCAAGGTCGAGGACTATATAACGAGCATGTACCTCGACTATTTCCGCGCCTCGGGCATTGAGCCGGAGAATGTGATATATGTTCCGGAGCAGGACATTGCGACGTTCATGGTCGCGCTCAACATGGGCGGCAACATCGTCCCGGTCTCCGAGCGCCGCCGCTGGAGCACGGAGCTCTATTCGTTTGTGGAGCTGGAGGAGCCATTGATATTTGAGTCGGCCTGGCTGTACTCGTCCGACAACGAGAACCCGGCGCTTTTGCAGTTCGTAAACATGATACGCCAAAACGAGAAGAACAGCCTGAGATATTGAGAAACAGCGGAGAGGCAGTGGGCCTCTCCGCTGTTTTATTCAGTTCTCGAGGAAAACCGAGGCCTCTATGGGCCTTACCGGCGCGCGCTTGGTGTCGGGAAGTATCTCGCTCATGGGCTTGCCGGTCTTCTCGGCGATTATCATGGCCACAAGCTTCTCGCAGTACTTGCCCTGGCAGATGCCCATGCCCGAGCCGACGCGCTTTTTGACGCCGGCGACGGTGCAGGCGCCCTCGTCAATGGCGTCAAGTACGTCGCCGCAGGTGATTTCCATGCACCTGCAAATTATAACGTTCCTGTCCATGTCATTCTTCCTCCTTCAGCCGCAGGATGGACTTCACTCTGCCGGCCTCCGCCCTGTCAAACTCTATGCGCACAACCGCGGTTTCGCCGCTGCCGGCGCCGGTCACGCTGACGACGCGGGCCGGGCAGACCACGGCGCCGCTGCGGTCGACGGCCTGAACCTCGTCTCCCGCCTTGGGGAGCGGCAGGTACTCATAGGGGAAGTCCAGCGCGGCGAGGTCGTCTCCGGCGTTCAAATTGATGACCGTTATGGCGAGGCCGGGGCACCTGGCGATGCAGCTTCCGCAGCCGACGCACCTGGCCTCGTCGAGCACCGGCGCGTTGGTCATGGGGCTGCCGACCTTGATGGCTCCGAACGGACAGGCGCTTTCGCAGGGATTGCAGGGTATGCACTGTATGCACTCGACCACGGCCACGGGGCCGGCCTCCATGCGCTCGCGCGACGGGATGCCCCTGCAGTTGCGCAGCTCGTCTGCCGACGGAACACCGGTATAGCTAATGCCTTCTCTCATATCAGTTGCCCTCCTTCGCGCACATATCCGCTATCTGCATGTGCCTGGCGGCTTTGCGGCTCTCTCCGAAGGAGCCGCTCTCGAGCACGGCGATTCTCTCCCGGGCGGCCGTGCGCAGGCTCTCGGCCTCGGCCGCGTCCATGCGGCCTATGGCCTCGGCGGCGGAAACGCCGGCGAGGACGCCCTCCTCCATGGCTATCGGCGCCTCCTCGACGCCGGTTATGTCGCCGGCGGCGTAGAGGCCCTCGACGGTGGTCAGCATCCGCTCGTTGTGGAGCGGGACGAAGCCGCCGAGCTCCGGGATAAAGTCGAATTTCGCGCCCGCCTGCCAAAGCAGCTCGGTGAGAGGCGACATTCCCGCGGCGATGCAGAGCGTGTCCGCCTCGATGACCTTTTCGCTTCCGGGGACGAAGCCGCCCTTCCCGTCCGGAGACGCGACGACTATTTCCTCGAGCCTTTCGCTGCCGTGCGCCTCCTTCACGGTCGCGCCTGTGATAATCGGGACGCCGGCGCGGCGCAGCTTGGCGGCGTGTACGCCGTAGCCGCCTATCTTCTCAGCCTTTTCGACGACGGCCGCGACCTCGGCTCCCGCCTGGAGCAGCTGATAGCCGAGGATGAGGCCCACATTGCCGCTGCCGAGGATGACGACGCGCTTTCCGGGCAGCACGCGGTGTACGTTCGCAAGCGTCTGGGCCGCCCCGGCGGTGATAACTCCGGGCAGAGTGGAGCCGGGGAACGCGACGGGGTCCTCGCTGCTGCCGGCGGCCACGATGACCGCTCCGGCCTTGACGATGTAGTTGTCGCTCCCGCGCACGAGGCCGACGCCCTCCTTGAAGATGCCGTAGGCCACGGTGTCGAGCCATATCTCCACGTTGAGGCTCTCCGCCTCGGCGCAGAGCTCGCGGGCAATCTCAAAGCCGCGTTTGCCGGCGCGGTGCTCGGCGGAGCCGAAGAAGCGGTGAATCTGCTTGAAAAGCTGGCCGCCTGGCGCGGCGTTCTCGTCCACAAGCAGCACATCCGCTCCGGCGCGGCGGGCGGCGATGGCGGCGCAGAGGCCGGCGGGCCCGGCGCCTATCACGAGTATCTCTCTTTCCAGTACCTTCATGTCGCGCCTCCCCTCATGCCAGGCCGTGCTGTATCTCGAGCCGCATACCCTCGCGGACCGGGGTCACGCAGGTGCGGACGTTCGGCTTGCCGTCGACAATCATCATGCAGTCGCTGCAGCGGCCCATCGCGCAGTAGAGGCCGCGCGGCTCGTGGGTCTTCTCCGTCGTGCGGAACACGCGGATTCCGGCGGCGGTGAGCGCGGCGGCTATGGGCTCGCCCTCCCTGGCCTCGACGGGGCGGCCCTCATAGTAGATGGTCACGGTGCGGGAGCTCTCTTCCTCTCCCAGCACGGGATGGCGCGTTATGCGCATATTGTCGCTCATTATTTTCCCTCCATTCAGACACCGAGCAGGCGGTTCGGCGAAAACCTGCTTATATCACAGTGCTCCGTCCGGCCCTTGAGCAGCAGCTCCGCCATGGCCTCGCCGGTCGCCGGCGAGAGGGCGATGCCCTCTCCGCCGTGCCCGCAGCACTCGCAGAAGCCCGGGACGCCCTCGCAGAAGCCGAGGTAGGGGTCGCCGTCCGGAGTGCCCGGGCGGACGCCCGCGTAGGCGCGCATGAGCTTGAGCTTGCCGAGCCGCGGGATGAACTTCACGGCGGTCTGAACCATCAGTTCTATGACCTCCGGAATGACGCTCTTGTCGAGGCCGGAGTCCATTTCGCGGGTGCCGTGGATTATGCATGCGCCCGTGGTCGTCTGCTCGACCGAGAAGCCGAGGTTGTACTTGATGGCGTTGGGGCTGAAGAGCTCGGGGTGCTGGACTATCGTCTGATATTGGGCGCTGCTTATTGTGGTGTTGCAGAATTGCTCAGTGGGCTCGGTGATAACGAACTCGCCGCGGATGGGATGTATCGGCGCCTCGACTCCGGCCATGGCAGACACCTTGTCCGACCAGACGCCGGTGCAGTTGACGGTCACGGCGGCGTAGTGCTCGCCCTTCGCGGTGCGTGCGCCGGTGACCGCAGCGCCGTCGCGCATGAGGCCTGTGACTCCGGCGTCGTTTATAAACACGGCGCCGTGCCGCTCGGCCGCGCGGCGGTAGGCCAGCGCGAGCTTTATGGGGTTGAGATAGTGGACGCGCGGGACGTATATCGAGCCGAGCATGTCGTCGGTGACGGAGGGCTCGAGCCTGTGCGACTCCTCGCTGTCTATGAGATGGGCCTCAAAGCCGGGCAGCTTGAAGTCCTTGACCAGCTGCTCGGAGGCCTTCCACTCTATCTCGTTGGAGATAATCTGCATATTGTAGCTGTTGTAGTTGAGCTCGAAATCGGCGTCCAGCTCCTCCTGCAGATGCTCAAGCATGTCCTGGCTGCGCATGAAGAGCTCCATCTGGCTCTCGGCGCAGGTTATCCAGTTCACAAGCCCGCCGGAGGCGCCGGCGGTTCCGAACGCGGTGTCGCCGCGCTCCAAAACCGTCACGCCCGCGCCCTCGCGGCTGAGGTAGTACGCCGACGCGCAGCCGATTATGCCTGCACCAAGGATGAGGAAATCAGATTTGGTGTTCATTCTTCGCAGCCCTTCCTTTCAGCCGCCTCCTTGTCGCGCAGCGCCTGGAGCACGCGCTCGCGCGTCATGGGTATGTTGTGAATCTCGGCGCCCGCCGCGGCGTTGACGGCGTTCGCGACCGCCGCCATGACCGGGATCATGGCCACCTCGCCTATGCCCTTCGCGCCGTTGGGGCCGGTCTCGAAGGGCTGGCCGACGAAGTCCACCTTGACGTGCTCGTTGTTGGGGTTGTCCATGAAGGTGGGCACCTTATAGTCGCGGAAGTTGCCGTTGATGACGCGGCCCTCGTCGTTGGTCATTATCTCCTCGAACACGGCCTGGCCGAGGCCCATGGAGAGCGCGCCCTCTATCTGGCCCTCGCAGGTCTTGCGGTTGAGCACGCGGCCCGCGTCGTAGAAGCCGCCGGCCTCCATGAGCTTTACCTCGCCGGTCTCTATATTGACGCCGACCTCCATGCCCCAACCGCCGATGGAGTAGAACAGCACGGGGTTGCCCTGGGCGTTGCGTGGGTTGTTGAGGGCCTGCTCGGGCATGAACACGCCCTTGCCGACGAGCTTGCCCTCGGGCGCCCAGCCGCCGCCCTCATAGAGGTTGTGGAAGTATATGAAGCGCTCGGGATTGGCCTTCTCGTATACCTTATAGCCCTCGGTCTCAAGAGCGTCCTTGTCCACGCCCATGCGGACGGCGGCGCGCTCGAGAATCTGGCGCTTCGCGTCCTCGCAGGCGAGTATGATGGCGTTGCCGTTGATATAGGTGCCGCGCGAGCAGTATGTGCCCTCGTCGTAGGGCATGAGGTCGCTGTCCTCGTTGCGGATGCGGATGCTGCTCATGGGCACATGGAAGAATTCGGCCACGTGCTGGCAGTCCACGGTCAGTGCGCCCTGGCCCATCTCGGCGTGCGAGACGTGCACCTCGATGGTGTCGTCGTGCCCGATAATGACGTTCGCCTCGGTTCCGGTGTGGCCGTAAGCCGTGAATTTGTTGCCGAGGGCGATGCCCTTGCCGTAGCGCCACGGGCCCTCGGGCGGACGGGCGGGCTCGTCGAACTTGATGTACTCGGCCGCGGCCTCCAGGGCCTCGGCGCTGCCGTTGTTGGTCACGAGCTGGCCGTGACCGTCGATGTCGCCGAGCTGAAGGACGTTGCGGCGGCGAATCTCATACTTGCTCATGCCCAGCCTCTCGGCCGCCATGTCGAGGTTGCGTTCGACGGCGTAGACGAAGAGCTCGCAGCCGAGCGCGCGGTAGGGGCCGTTGAATTGGGTGTTGGTGTAGATGCCGTAGGCGTCGACCATGAGGCAGGGGTTCTTGTAGTTGCCGGAGACGCCGTAGACGCTGTGGTCGAGCATGACCAGCGCGGAGGTCGTATACGCGCCGCAGTTCACGAAGGCCTTGACCTTGCGGGCGGCGAGGGTGCCGTCCTTGTTATAGCCGTCGGTGATGTAAATGACGGCAGAGGGGCGCGGCTGGCCGCTGGAGAAGACCTCCTCGCGGGTCTGGACTATCTTGACGGGCCGGCCGCTCTTGCGGGCGAGCATGATAGCGGGGCCGGTCACTGGGCAGTCGTCCTTGCCGCCGAAGCCGCCGCCGATGAAGGGGACGTGTACGTGGAAATCGGAGGGCTTGAGATTGAAGGCGGCGGACATGCTGTTCTTTACGAGACGTCCTCCCTGCTCGCTGGCCCAAATCTCCACCCCACCGTCCTGAAGCGGCACCGCCACGGTGACGTGCGGCTCCATGAAGCAGTGGCTCACGCGCGGGAATTCATAGCGCTGGGTGGGCAGCTTGAGATAGGCCTTTTCAAACTCGGCGTTGAATTTCTCCTCAAAGGCCGCGTCGAACTCCTCCGCGGTCTCGAAGGTATCCGGGTCGAGGTCAAACTTCTCGCTGTGGCGCACCTTGCGGCGGATAGCCTGGTTGGGGTGCTTTTTGTCCATGCAGTGGGCCACGCCGTGGAGGTCGAGGCGCTTGTAGGACTGCACGTCCTCATGGACGACCGCGGGGCAGTTTTCATCAAAGGCCTCCTCCACGTCGAGAACGTAGGGAAGCGGCTCGTATTCGACCTTGATGAGCTTGCAGGCGGCCTCGGCTATCTGCTCGTCGAGGGCGGCGACGGCGGCGACGAAGTCGCCGACATAGCGCACCTTGCGGCCGACGCTGTTCATGATGAAGCGGTCGGTCAGATAGCCGCCTATGGTGGGACGGTCGGGGCCGTCCTCGCCGGTCACGACGCAGATGACGCCGGGGAGCTTTTCCGCCTCGGAGGTGTCTATGCTCTTGATAATGCCGTGCGGGATGGGGCTGCCGAGAATCTTGCCGTACAGCATGCCCTTGGGGTGGACGTCCGTGGTATATACGGCCTGGCCCGTAACTTTGAGCAGGGCGTCCTTGCGGGTTTCGCCCTTGCCGATGGAATAGTACTCTGCCATTTCTTCGCCTCCTGCTCAGTTCTCAGCGCTTCCGCATGCGGCCACCGTGACAGGGACGTAGGGGTCGGTCTCCTCGGTGCGTTCGGCCTTCCTGCCCTGCTTAAGCACTTCCTTGGCCTGCATGATGGCGTCAATTATCTTCGTGTATCCGGTGCAGCGACAGATATTTCCGCGCAGCGTGTCGCGTATCTCATCCTCGGTCGGGTCGGGGTTATGGTTGAGCAGCGCGACGGCCGCGAGAATCATGCCCGGGGTGCAGAAGCCGCACTGGACGGCGAAGCAGTCGATGAACGCCTGCTGCATGGGATGGAGCTCGCCGTCCTTGGACAGGCCCTCTATCGTTATAATGTCGTGCCCCTCGGCCTCCACGGCGAGATAGGTGCAGCTCGCGACGGCGTCGCCGTCGAGAAGGACGGTGCACGCGCCGCACTCGCCCTCGTCGCAGCCCTTTTTGACTCCGGTCAAGCCGAGATGGTCGCGCAACGCGTCGACAAGGGTTGTCCGGGTGTCCAGGGCGAGCTCATAGTCGGCCCCGTTCACATGCAATTTAACGACCTGTGTCATAACTCTCTCTCCTTACTTATTCAGTGCAAGCGTAAGCCCGTCGCGCACAGAGAGGCGCACAAGCTCGCGGCGGTACTCGGCGGAGGCGCGGATATCGCTGATGGGCGAGCACTCGTGCAGCGAGGCGTGCTCGGCGGCCTTCTCGATGAGCTCGGCGCTGAGGACCTGCCCCTTGAGCATAACCTCCGCCTCAGGCGCGCGCTTGGGCACGACGGCGACCGCGCTCATGGCTATCCTGGCCTCGCGGCAGACTTCCCCGTCCATGACCACATAGGTCGCGACGCCCGCGATGGCGAGGTCGAGCGCCTTGCGGCAGGGGTTCTTGTAATAGGCCATGAGCGCCCCTTCCTGCGGCTCCGGCACAAATATGTCGGTGACAATCTCGTTCTTTTTCAGCGTCGTGCGGCGCACGCCGGCGAAGAGCTCGCCTATCGGCACGATGCGCTCGCCCTCAACGGAGCGGACGGTGAGCACCGCCTCAAGCGTGAGCAGCGGCGCGGCGGTGTCCGCGGAGGGTACGGCATAGCAGATATTGCCGGTTACGGTGCTGGTGTTGTGGATATTCGTGTTGCTCATGCCGTGAATGCCCTGGAACAGCGAGGGATAAACGCGCTGGACGTCAGGGTTGTACTCGATATGCGTGAGCGGAGTCGTCGGGCCGATGTGCAGGCCCTCGCCCGGCGTGTAGCGCAGGTAATCGAACTCCGGAATATGCTTGAGCGAAATAATGTGGTCAGGCGTAACCACAAGCGACTTCATGTTCGGTATGACCTCGGAGCCGCCGGCCATGAGCAGGCCGCCCTCCTGATAGCGGTCGATGAGCCCCATAGCCTCCTCAAGCGTCGTCGGCTTGTGGAAGCAAAAATCGTTGAGTATTTTCGATCTCATTCTCCGATACCTCTCTGTACGTGTATTAATAGCCCGGTGTTGTACCGGTCATATTTGCTCTTGTAGCATTTGGCGCCCGGGAAAGGACAGTTGCGGCAGTCGCGCTTGCACTCATAGTCGTCCGTAATCGCCTTCCCAAAGTCAGGCTCGCAGCGAGCGTCACTTGCGCTGACCCGATCAGCCATGCGCCGACACCACCTTTCACGTTGATTATAGCTTGCAACTTATTAGTTTGACCACATATATACCGAAGACTAATAAATTGACCTGTTTTTAGCATAGTCCCTCCGGACATCCGGAGAGACTATGCTCCGGGTTATACGATGTGATTCATATAACTAAATTAGGCGGCTTTCTGATTCTTCTTGATTTTGTTGACAACGTAGATGCAGGCGACCACGCCGGCTACAAGGATGACGACAGTCATACCGAAAATCCACTTGTAGCCGTTGAGGCCGTAGTTATCAATGAAGTAGCCGCAGACGGTGGAGTAGAAAATGTCGCTGACGAAGCTGAACATGCTTATGGCGCCAATCGCGCTGCCGGTGATGGCCATGGGAATGCCGATCTCAGTCACGGGGACAAACTGCAGCGCCCAGGTGGCCATGATGCACATTGCGGAGACCATGTAGAACACGATGGAGATTATAAGCAGACCGCCGGTCTGAGGCATAATGATATAGAGCGCAAAGCAGACAGCGGCGACAATAAGGGAGAAACCGAGCACTTTGGTGACGGGAACCTTGCCCTTGGCGGCTATCCAGGTGATAATCGGGGCGGAAAGCAGGGCGCAGTTCTTGGCGATAACAGCAAACGCGCTGGAAGTGGCCGCGCTCAGGTCATAGATATCGGCGAGGTAGGGCTGAAGATAGGTCACGCCGGTGTTTGCGGTATAGGCGGAGAAGCCAATCAGACCGATAATCCAAACCTCGGGGCGCTTGAGGACATGAGCGTAGTCACGCAGGGTTATGCGGCTTTCATCAACGGACTTGGCCTGGGACTCAACGGGCTTATAGGTTATACCCGCGATGATGGCGCAGACAATGGCGAGGCCGCCGTAGAGGTAAAGAGTAACCCTGAGGGCGGTTTCCTCTTCAAGGAGGGCAAGCAGGCTGCTGCCGGCAAGGCTTATGACGAGGATGGGAAGGGTTCTGCCATACGCGCGCATGGTCTGAATCTTCGCCTGCTGGTCATCGGTGCTGATCATACGGAGAACTTTCATCTGAGGGTTCCACGCAATGAGCACGGCGAAGACGGCAAAAAGCACGTACAGAAGCATCATAACCGGATAGCTCGGGAACATGGCGACGAAGAAGCCGATGGCGCCGGCGCCGATAAGTCCGATAATGGTGAGCTTGATGGGGCTGAACCTGTCCGCTATAAAGCCGCCGGGCAGATAAAGGACCGTAGAAGCAATACCGAGCACGGTCAGAAGCAGACCGAGCTGGGTGTTCGTGAAGCCCGTTGCAGTCTGGAATGCGACGTAGTAGCTCGAGTAGGCATATGCCACGGAGAAGCCGAAGTTGGAAGCTGCCGCAATGCAGAATGCGCATATGTAGGCTCTGGTTCCTACCTTTTTGTTCATTTCTTTTTCCTCCTCAATTTATCTTAAACGCGGAAACCGTAAAGGACGGGATCGTCCGCGTCAAAGACGAAGTGATTGAACCCGGTTATGAACGCCGAAGCGGTCAGTTCCGGAACGATAGCGTCAAGCTCGCCCACCTTGGCCTTGGCTATGGGCTTGCCTTTGAACTTAGTGCGAATGACGGACTCATACACGAAGTCGTCTCCTATGTTCAGCTCACCCTTTGCAACAAGGGTAGCCATCTTGGCGCAGGTGCCGACGCCGCAGGGCGAACGGTCTATGGAATGGCCGAAAATGACGCAGTCCTGATAATCGGCGTCATCGGATTTGGGAGGCCCGTAGATTTCCACCATGGCCGCGCCTTTGACTTCGGGCATCAGGGGATGGCGGACATCCAGATTGGTATTAACCCACTCGTTAAGTATTCCGGCCTTTTCAATGAGCACGGGCAGATTCTCGGGGCATATATTGGCTCCCATGTACTTGGAGTCAATAAGTATGGCAAAATTGCCGCCGTATGCGACGTCGAAGACGACATTGCCGAGTCCGGGAACGTCGGCTTTCACATCGCCCATGAGCAGGAAGGACTCAACGTTCGTCATGGTAACGGACTTGGCCTTGCCCTTTTCAACCTCAACGCGAGCCTTGATAAGTCCGACCGGGCATTCAAGCACAATATCGGTGTAGGGCTCCTTGGCCTCGACGAGGCCGGTTTCAACGGCAACGCTGCACGCGCCTATCGAGCCGTGACCGCACATATTTACGAAGCCGTCGCCTTCCATAAACACAATGCCGAGATCGGCCTCGGGGCTGCACGGCGGAAGGATGATGGAGCCAAACATATCCCTATGTCCCCTCGGCTCCAGCATGAGAGCGGTGCGGATGTGGTCGTAGTGCTGCTCGAGGTAGTGTTTCTTTTCCATCATGGTAGCGCCGGGAACATTAGGTATGCCGCCGACTACTACTCGCGTGGGCTCGCCCATTGTGTGCGAATCCACAGCGTAAACGCTTTTAATGAACCTCATTGTTTTCTCCTTTCAGCATTTTCTTTTTTCTATATAAAATGAATTTGCTGACGAACATTGCGGCCATTATTGCGGCTCCGGCGTAGCCGGTTAGGCCGAAGATGAAGTTTATGAGGACGTCCAGCGGGAAGAAATAGCTCACTACCATGCCGCCCGCTATGAGGGCGAGGGTGCCGAGCTTATACTTGAGCGAGTGCTCGTCCTTGAAGAGCTTGGACGCCGTGCCCCACATCATCGGACAGGCCGACGAATAGATGGCCAGCAGTATCATGACCGAGAACACCAGCGCCACGCGCTCGTCCATGACGGTCGCGAGCGCTATGTTGGGCACGAGCTTCCCTCCGAGCACGTCCAGATTCGCGAACATCGCGAACACCAGGGCCAGAAGCGCCAGGTGGAAGGCCAGGCAGCCGATGATTCCGGCGGTTATGGACGTGCGCTTGTTCGGGGCCTGGGCCGACATGCTCGGCAGCACGGGCGTCAGCGTCAGGTAGGAAAAGCAGGGGTAGATGATGCCGGAGATAAACCAGTTCGGAGCGGCCTTCATGAAGTCCATCTGCGGCAGCGTCTCGTCCACCAGGGCGAGGTTCCCCGCGTTCTTTATGAGGGCGTAGAGGCCAATTACGATGGTCGCGACCACCAGGACGGGGCCGATGGCGCCCATGACGTCGACCAGCTTCTTGAGGCCCAGCAGCACGGTCACGGCGCACACGACTGCCATTATGATGCTGCCCACCATGTTCGGGACGCCGAAGTACTGATTCATCGTCGCGCCCGCGCCCGAGAGCATGATGAAGAAAACCCCGTAGATGTAGATGGCGCAGAACCAGTCGAGCGCCGCGCCGACGCGCTTGCCGAAGTAGGCAGTGAAGAACGCACTCTGCTTCTCCGGCGGCTGCTCCTTGCCGAAACGGAACAGCTCCGAGGTGAAAAGCGCGTAGATAAGGAACGAGACAATCGCCGCGCCCACGGCTCCCGCAATGTTGTATACCGTGAAGAACTGCACAAGCTCCTGGCCCGAGGCGAAGCCGGAGCCGATGATGGTGGCCACGAACGCCCCGCTGATTCTTATTGCAGACTTCCAGTGAATTCTTTTGTCTTCAGTCACATGGACCTCCCCACTTTCACGTGCTGAGCTCAGTGATTGCTTCGGCGTCCGGACGCCGTTTGTGATTTGATAATAGCTTAACGTGAATTTTGTGTCAAGAGTATTAAACAGTATTCATGATAAATGGATAAGCATAATTGCCATAAAATGTGCGATAATATGTCAGCCGTTCTTCAGAGTAGAATAATGCTCCGTCCAATTAATACAGATTTATCTTGTAAGCTTATACCGGCGAATGTGACGTTAATTGCCTGACAATCATTTAACTTGGCCGTATTGCAGAATATTATGTCCGATTTCGCATTTGAAGAGTTTGTCTGCCGGCGCGGCGAGGGCTTGATAAATCTTTTATTTATCAATGCAGCGTTGAAAACAAGCGAAAGAGCGCTGTTCAAAACCGCACAGCGCTCTTTCTTGAAATGAAGGGTGTAGAATTTTCAGCCTTGATTTTGTATCTTTTTCACAATTTCGTTGGAGAAGAAGGCGTCAAACATTACTTTGCTTACATTTTTGCCATAAGCAAGCATATTTTGATACGACTCAACCAGGAATTTGGCCGCCTCGCTCAGACGTGTGCCTCCGCCGCCGGAGC
The DNA here is from genome assembly GCA_018716795.1 of Candidatus Scatomorpha merdipullorum. GTDB lineage: Bacteria > Bacillota > Clostridia > Oscillospirales > Oscillospiraceae > Scatomorpha > Scatomorpha merdipullorum. The sequence continues at coordinate 16,830 of DVJK01000159.1, forward strand.
CGCCCGCCGCGCTGGTGACGAGCGTGGAGTTCAGCTCCCGCTCAAGGGCCTTTATCTGCCTCCAGGCCTTTGAGTACGAGATGCCGACGCAGTCGCTCGCCGTCTGGAGCGAGCCCGTGCAGTCCACCATGTTCAGCAGGAGGATGGTGTCGCCGTCAATGACGGCCTTGTTCACGGCGAGGCTGAAGTCGCACTTCAGGTGAAGCTGGGCGCTTCCGGACATGACGGCCTCATACTCCGCGAGCTCGTTATATGCCTTCCTGCTGTTGACGTCCATGAGCACGGCCCTGTCCTGCACGGGAATGACCAGGGGCTCCGTGAGGGTATTTATCGCCTCGCGCAGCCCTCCCTCGCCCTCAAAGCCCTCGATTTTGGCGGCGGCAGCCGCTGAAAGCACGATAGGATGGCCCCTTTGGCCGTTATATGAGGGTATGACGGCCTCTCCGTCCGCCTGAAGCAGAAGCGAAATCGTGTTGACGCTGACAAGCGGGAGGTCGGAGGGGATGACGAGTACGCGCTTGCAGCCCGGCCGGTCAAGCGCCTGCAGGCCGAGCTTCAGCGAGGCGAGCATATCCGTCGAGGCGTAGCGCCGGTTGAAAACAAAGCGCGCGTTGAAGCCGCTGAGACATTTTTGCACGGCCTCCTGCCTCGAGCCGGTCACCACGACCACGGGAGAGACCGGCAGCTCGGCGAGCGTATCCGCTATCCGCCGTATCATGGGGCGCCCGCCCACGCATATCAAGGGGCGCAGGTCCCTTCCGCCCTCGGCTGAACCGGCCGCGAGAATTATGGCTCCCGAGCTCATTTGCTTCCCACCTTTCCTTCCTTTGCGGATATCTTAGGTTTTATAAGTCAATTTGTCAAGTCGATATGATTTATAAGAACTGCTTAT
>DVJK01000160.1 GCA_018716795.1 Candidatus Scatomorpha merdipullorum
CGTGTGCAGCAGAAACGTGCAGGTATCCGCAAGCGCCAAGCAAACAAGGGCGAGCACAATATGTTCTCTGGACTTCTCGTCTGTGCAGACTGCGGAAAAAATTTGCATTACCACTTCAATTCCAGGAACCCGGCGATAACGTATTTCTCATGCCCGAACACAACAAGCGAGCGCGGCACATGCACCGGAACGCATTACATACGCGTGGACTTCCTCGAACAGGTCGTTCTGGGCGAGATACGCCGCCTTACGAAGTTCGTGAGCCAGTACGAGGCGCAATTCGCCAAGCTGATGATGGGCTTCACTCAGCAGGCGATGGCTGCTGAGCGCAAGCAGGTACAGCTTGAGCTGAGCAAGGCCAAAGCCCGCGACCGAGAGCTGGATACGCTGTTTGAGAAGCTATATGAGGACAACGTAGCCGGTAAGATAAGCGACGAGCGTTTTGTAAGGATGTCCAAGAAGTATGAGACGGAGCAAGCCGAGCTTCGCAGCGCCATCAAGTCGCTTCAGGCCAACATCGAGCGCATAGACAGCAAAGCCGCGACCGCAGATATGTTCATCTCAGCAGTCCGCAAATACACCCGCGCCAGAAAGCTAACGCCGAGGATGCTCAACGAGCTGATAGACAAGATTGAAGTCCATCAGGCCGAGAAAGTGAACGGCGTCTGGCGGCAGCGGCTGACTATTCATTACAACTGCGTCGGCGCGATAACGCTGCCAGACACAGCGACAATCCAGGCTCCGCACGTCACGATGAATACCCGCCAGGGCGTTTACGTCACCTACGAGCCAGACGCACCGTTGCCCGCCGCTGACACGGTAAGCGCATAAGGAGGTTGCTAAATGAATCGCACTGTAATCTACGCTCGCACAGCCTGTCCAAATGAGGCAGAGCTTAACTGGCAAGTCCAAGTTTTGCGGGGACTTGCGGCAGAACTAAACTTGAACGCAACTCACATCATCCGTGAGACCGCTAGCGGCCTCAACTTTGAGCGCCAAGGGCTGCGCGAACTGATGGGCTTAGTCAAGGCACACGAGGTGGATACCATCCTGATGAAAGACCTTGCGCGCATAGGACGCGACATTCCTCAAGTTATTGATGTACTCGAGGAACTGAACAAGTACGGCATCACACTCATCATACAAGGCGGCGACACGGTAGAGACGAGCAACCCACTATGCACTTTACTACGCCGCTTTACACCGCACCCCGGCCTTGAAGTGGTGCTCGCGTCTCCAACTGAATAACGCCCTACGCTGTAAAAAACGCAGAGCCTTACAGCGTTACTCAAACGTCGTAAGGCTCTGCATAGTGGAGCGGGTGAAGGGAATCGAACCCTCGTATTCAGCTTGGGAAGCTGATGTTCTGCCATTGAACTACACCCGCGTGCTTAGGTATTGTAGCATTTTCTCGCGCGCTTGTCAACGGGCTGTTGCGGCTGAGGCGGGAATGTGGTATACTCTGGGCGCTTTTCACGAAAGGAGGCGGATATATGGGCCCGAATCCGGACAGCGTCTATCCGAACGAAAATCTCAAGCAGGTCGTGTTTATCAAGAACGTGATAACAAGGCCGAACATCATAGCAGGGGAGTACAGCTATTACGACGACCCGGACGGCGCAGAGCGCTTTGAGGAGCACGTCACGCACCACTACGAGTTCCTGGGCGACAGGCTCATCATCGGCAGGTTCTGCGCCATAGCCCGGGGCATAGAGTTCGTCATGAACGGCGCGAACCACAGGATGAATAGCGTCACGACCTACCCCTTCAATATCATGGGCGGCGGCTGGGAGCGCTTCACGCCCGCGCTCGAGGACCTGCCGTTCAAGGGCGACACCGTCGTCGGCAGCGACGTCTGGATAGGCCAGCACGTCACGGTCATGCCCGGCGTCAGCATAGGAGACGGCGCGATTGTCGCGGCAAACAGTGTCGTGACGCGCGACATCCCGCCCTACTGCATAGCGGGCGGCAACCCCTGCCGTGTCATACGCCCGCGCTTCGACGAAGAGACGGTGGATTTCCTCCTCGGGCTGCGCTGGTGGGATTGGGATGCGGACAGGATATTCGCCAACATGGACGCCCTCTGCTCCGCGGATATAGGCAGGATAAAAGCCCTGCTCCCCGAAGAGGCCTGAACTCTACGCCCCGTGGGTGGATTTTGCCCCGCGGGGCGGCTACAATATGGGCCGAAAGGAGGTCGAAACGCGATGGACCAGGTCCGAATCGGGAAATTCATCGCCGAATCCAGAAGGTCGAAGGGCCTCACCCAGAGGCAGCTCGCCGACGCGCTCGCCATAAGCGACAAGACGGTCTCAAAGTGGGAGACGGGAAGAGGGCTTCCCGAGGTGTCTCTCATGCTGCCGCTGTGCGGGGCGCTGGGCATCACGGTCAACGACCTGCTCTCGGGCGAGCGGATTTCCGCGGCCGATTATCAAAAAAAGGCGGAGGGAAACATGATGAATCTTATCAGGGAAAACGAGGAGAACCGGCGCAGGATGGCGCTTTCCGTCGTCACCGGCGCGATAACCGTCGTCGCCGTCTGCGCCCTGGTCACGATAGCGGCGCTGGTTGAGCTGCCGGCTGCCGCGCGCGTCGCCGTGATTGTATTCACCCTCGCGGTGGGAGCGGCGGGCATCGCCGCGGCGGCGGTGCTGGACAGCTCGGCAGGATACTTTGAGTGCCCGTATTGCAGGGAACTCTTTGTTCCGGGCATGAAGGAGTATGTAAAAAGCTATCACACCCTCACAAAGCGCCGCCTGACCTGCCCCAAATGCGGGAAAACCGGCATGTGCAGGCACAGTATAACGAGATAAACGAAATCCGGAAGCCGCCGAGGCGGCTTCCGGATTATTGCTTTGTGAAGCGGCGGGCCGCTTACAGCACCACTATCGTCACGCCGTTATTCGCGCGCTCCAGGTCGCCGTCGCGGCGGAGCTCGGGGCATTTGGCGAAGGCGGCGCGGGTGGCCTCGCCGAAGATGGAGAAGTCCTCGCCGGGGATGAAGTCCGCAATGCGCCCCTGCCGCTTCAGCCGCTCGAGGTACGCGCGCAGCTCGACGCGGATTTTCCCGCCCGTGCCGTGGGAGCCGTAGCCGTGGATGAGCTTAACTGCGCCCGCGCCGAGGCGGCGGCCGTTTTCAATGGCGTAGGTCGCGCGCCTGACGGCCTGGGAGGCCGCGGGCATGTCGTATTTCAGGTTGACCTCGCTGAGATAGCCCATTACTTCTTGCCGTGATAGAGCTTCTTGGTCTGGTAATGCGGCTCGCAGGTGAGGTACATGCCCAGGCGCTGGAAGACGTTCTCGTCCACGCGGGAGAGGATGACGGTCGAGTGTACGTCGCAGCCGGCGAGGGAGGCGAGGGCGTCCATGGCCTTTTCGGCGTTGGGGTCGGTGACGGCGCATATCGAGAGGGCTATCAGCACCTCGTCCGTGTGCAGGCGCGGGTTGTGGTTGCCCATGTGCTCGACCTTGAGATGCTGTATCGGCTCGATGATGCTCGGCGCGATGAGCGTGACCTCGTTCGGGATGCCGCCGAGGTACTTGAGGGCGTTCAGGAGGCAGGCGCTGGAGGCGCCGAGCAGGGAGGAGGTCTTGCCGGTTATAATCTTCCCGTCGGGCATCTCCATGGCGACGGCGGGGCCGCCGGTCTCCTCGGCGCGCTCAAGGCTCGCGGGGACGACGGGCAGGTCCTCGGCCTTGACGCCGAGCTGGTTCATGAGCAGCTCTTCCTTATACACCTCGCCCTGCTCGGCGAGGCCCTGGCGGTGGGCGCAGGCGGCCGCGAAGTATCGCCGTATGACCTCGCGCGTGCTCGCCTCGCGGCAGACGGCGTCGTCCGTTATGCAGAAGCCCGCCATGTTGACGCCCATGTCGGTGGGGGATTTATAGGGGCTTTCGCCGTATATCCGCTCGAACATCGCGTTGAGGACGGGGAAAATCTCCACGTCGCGGTTGTAGTTCACCGCGCTCTGCCCGTAGTGCTCGAGGTGGAAGGGGTCTATCATATTGACGTCGTCGAGGTCGGCGGTGGCGGCCTCGTAGGCGAGGTTGACCGGGTGCTTGAGAGGGAGGTTCCATATCGGGAAGGTCTCGAACTTCGCGTAGCCGGCCTTGACGCCGCGCTTGTGCTCGTGATATAGCTGGGAGAGGCAGGCGGCCATCTTGCCGCTGCCCGGGCCCGGCGCGGTGACGACGACAAGCTGGCGGCTGGTCTCTATGTAATCGTTCCTGCCGAAGCCCTCGTCCGAGACAATCAGGGAGAGGTTGGAGGGATAGTCGGGTATCCAGTGCTGCATATAGACGCGCACGTGCATGGCCTCGAGCCGCTTACGGAAGACGTCCGCCGCCTGCTGGCCGCGGTAGTGCGTTATGCTGACGCTGCCCACGTAGAGGCCGATCGAGCGGAAGGCGTCGATGAGGCGCAGCGCGTCCTCGTCGTAGGTGATGCCTAGGTCGCCGCGGCGCTTGCTCCGCTCCATGTCGTCGGCGGAGATGACTATCACTATCTCCGCCTCGTCCTTCATCTCGAGCAGCATCCTCACCTTGCTGTCCGGGTGGAAGCCCGGCAGGACGCGGGAGGCGTGGAAGTCGTCGAAGAGCTTGCCGCCGAATTCGAGGTAGAGCTTGCCGCCGAAGCGCGCGATGCGCTCGCGTATCCTCTCCGACTGGAGCCGGACGTATTTGTCGTTATCAAAACCTGTCATGCGCATATTTTTACCCCTCCGTATCTTTAAACACACCTGCTATAATACACCCGGGAGCGGCGCCGTGGCAAATATATTTTTGACTTTGCGCTGGGTTTTTCTTTTTTTGTTCACAATTGTGTGTTATAGTATCCGGGTTAAAGTTTCACCAAGCGGAGGTAACTTACGTTATGGGATTCATGAGCAAGCTTTTCGGCTCGCACAGCGACCACGAGCTTAAACGCATATACCCGATTGTCGACAGGATTGAGGCCCTTGAGCCGCAGATGAGCGCCCTCTCGGACGAGGAGCTCAAGGCCAAGACGCAGGAGTTCAAAGACCGCTACGCCGCGGGCGAGAGCCTGGACGAGCTGATGCCCGAGGCCTTCGCCGCCGTGCGCGAGGCGGCCTGGCGCGTCCTGGGCATGAAGCCCTTCCGCGTCCAGCTCATAGGCGGCGTCGTCCTCCACCAGGGCCGCATCGCCGAGATGAAGATCGGCGAGGGCAAGACCCTCGTCGCCGTCCTGCCGGCGTACCTCAACGCGATTGCGGGCGAGGGCGTCCACATCGTCACCGTCAACGACTACCTCGCCAAGCGCGACAGCGAGTGGATGGGCAAGGTCCACCGCTTCATGGGCCTCTCCGTCGGCCTTATCGTCCACGGCCTCACGAGCGAGGAGCGCCGCGCGGCCTACGCGGCCGACATCACCTACGGCACGAATAACGAGCTCGGCTTCGACTATCTGCGCGACAACATGGCGATATACAAGAGCCAGATGGTGCAGCGCGGGCACGCCTTCGCCATCGTCGACGAGGTCGACTCCATACTCATAGACGAGGCGAGGACGCCGCTCATCATCTCCGGCCGCGGCGACGAGAGCACGGACATGTACCGCCGCGCGGACGACTTTGTCCGCACGCTGCGCAGGCTCGTCGTCGCCTCCACGGACGACAAGGCAGAGGAGGCCGAGGATCTGGACGCCGACTACGTCGTCGACGAGAAGGCCCGCACCGCCACGCTCACCGCGCGCGGCACGGCCAAGGCCGAGAGCTGGTTCAAGCTCGACAACCTCTCCGACATTGAAAATTCCACCCTCTCACACCACATAAACCAGGCCCTCAAGGCCCACGGCGTCATGAAGAGGGATATAGACTACGTCGTCAAGGACGGCGAGGTGATTATCGTCGACGAGTTCACGGGCCGCCTCATGCTCGGCCGGCGGTACTCCGAGGGCCTGCACCAGGCCATAGAGGCCAAGGAGCACGTCGACGTCCAGCGCGAAAACCGCACGCTGGCCACGATAACCTTCCAGAACTACTTCCGCCTCTACGGCAAGCTCTCCGGCATGACCGGCACCGCGCTCACCGAGGCGGAGGAGTTCCAGACCATCTACGCCCTCGACATTATTGAGATACCCACGAACAAGCCCGTCGTCCGCAAGGACCACCCCGACGTCGTCTATAAGAACGAGGCGGGCAAGGACAGGGCCATCATAGAGCAGATTATCGCCTGCCACGAGAAGGGCCAGCCTGTGCTGGTGGGCACGATAAGCATAGAGAAGAGCGAATACCTCTCCGGCCTTTTGAAAAAGCGCGGCATCGCGCACAACGTCCTGAACGCCAAGCAGCATGAGCGCGAGGCGGAGATAGTCGCGCAGGCCGGCAAGCTCGGCGCTGTCACCATCGCCACGAACATGGCCGGCCGAGGCACGGACATCATGCTCGGCGGCAACGCGGAGTATCTCGCGCGCAACGACCTCAAGAAGGCCGGGTATTCCGAGGAGGTCATCGCCGAGGCCACGGGCTACGCGGACACGGACAGCGAGGAAATCCTCGCCGCGCGCAGGCTGTTCGCCGAGCGCATGGCCGAGCACAAGCAGGTCACGGACGCCGAGGCCGAGCAGGTCAAGGCCGTGGGCGGCCTCTTTATCCTCGGCACGGAGCGGCACGAGTCGCGGCGTATAGACAACCAGCTGCGCGGCCGCGCCGGACGCCAGGGCGACCCGGGCGAGAGCCGTTTCTTCCTCGCGCTGTCGGACGATTTGCTGCGCCTCTTCGGCGGCGAGCGCGTCTCCGGCCTCATGGAGACGCTGAAGATAGACGAGGACACGCCCCTCGACCAGAAGCTGCTCACCAACCGCATAGAGCAGGCCCAGCGCACGGTCGAGAGCCGCAACTTCCAGACCCGCAAGAACGTCCTCGAGTACGACGACGTCATGAACGTGCAGCGCAACGTCATATACGCCGAGCGCAGGAAGGTGCTCGACGGCGAGGATTTGCAGCCGAGCATCCGCAGGATGATAGAGGAATACGTCTCCGGCACGATAGCCGAGGGCTTCGCCGCCGAGCCGCATCCGGACATAAAGCAGATAAACGAAATCCTCGCGCCCTTCGGCCGGCTCTTCCTCGTGCCGGGCGAGCTGCGCTTCACGCCCGAGGAGGCCGCAGGCCTCACGGCGGACAAGCTCACGGAAAAGGTGCTCGAGCGCGCCTTCGACGTCTATGAGAAGAAGGAGGCCTCCCTCGGGCTCATGCCCGGCGGCGCGCCCCTCATGCGCGAGGTGGAGCGCGTGGTCATGCTCCGCGTCGTGGACGAGTACTGGATGGACCACCTCGACGCCATGACGGAGCTGCGCCGCGGCATCGCCCTGCGCGGCTACGGCAACACGAAGCCGATAGACGCCTATAAGAACGAGGGCTTCGAGATGTTCGAGGCCATGATACGCGGCATCCGCGAGGAGACCGTCCGCCGCCTCTACATCGTGCGCATAGCCAAGCAGCAGCCAATAGAGCGCAAGAGCGTGTCGAGCGCCCAGACCGCCAACGTCGGCGGCGAGCCCCAGAAGAAAAAGCCCATAAAAAAGATAAAGAAGCCCGGCCGCAACGACCCCTGCCCCTGCGGCAAGCTTCGTCCGAACGGCCTGCCGATGAAGTACAAAGACTGCTGCGGCCGCAACGACTAAACCGGACTTGTCTTTTTCGCCCCTGGCTTCGCGAGGCTCGGTCGCTGTATCTTGATACAGCTTCCCTCGCCGCGCTTTGCCAGGAACGAAAAATACTGCGTCTGGAGGTCGGAGGAAACCTTGGGCGGCGGATTTGGCGTTTGCCGCGCTTTGGCGGGAACGAAAAATCCTGCGTCTGGAGGTCGGCGGAGGTCTTTTTCGCCCCTGGCTTCGCGAGGCGCGCTTGCTGTATCTTGATACAGCTGCGCTTGCCGCGCTTTGCCAGGAACGAAAAATACTGCGTCCGGAGGTTGGCGGAGGTTTTTCGCCCCTGGCTTCGCGAGGCTCGGTCGCTGTATAATAATACAGCTTCCCTCGCCGCGCTTTGCCAGGAACGAAAAATACTGCGTCTGGAGGGTGGGCGGAGGTCTTTTTCGCCCCTGGCTGCGCGAGGCTCGGTCGCTGTATAATAATACAGCTTCCCTCGCCGCGCTTTGCCAGGAACGAAAAATACTGCGTCTGGAGGGTGGGCGGAGGTCTTTTTCGCCCC